>JBMCDV010000156.1:0-4395 GCA_048618255.1 Natronomonas sp.
TCTTCCGGTGGCTCGGCCGGGACCCCGACGACATCGTCGCCGTCTTCGACGAGGCCCACAACGTCGCCGATGCTGCTCGCGACCACGCCACCCGGACGCTCGCCGAACGAACGCTCGACGGCGCACTGGACGAACTCGACGAGTGCGACGACGCCCGCGCCGAATCGGCGGCCAACGCCGTCGGAGCGTTCCGGACGGCGCTGGTCGACACCTACGAGGACTCCTTCGGCTTCGGAGAACGCGAGACCGTCGACGAGGAGTGGGAGGACGTTTCCATCGACCGCGAGGAGGGCCGCGACGAACTGTCGGTGGCGTTCCTGCAGGCCTACACCGGCCAGGGGTTCGACACCGACCTCGAGGAGGCACTGGCGCTGGGCGAGGAGTTGGACCGCCGCTACGAGCAGGCGTACAAGGACGGCGAGACGACGACCAGAAAGGAGTGTCCGACCCTGACCGCCGCCGCCTTCATCGAGGAGTGGATGGAGTCCAGCGTCGCCCCCGGCCAGTACCCCGTGTTGGGCGTTCGGCGGACGGAGACGGGCGTCGTCGGGCGGGCCGAACTGTACACCTGCCTGCCGCGGGAGGTGACCGAACCGCTGTTCGAGGAGTTGCACGCGACCATCCTGATGAGCGCGACGTTGCGGCCCTTCGACGTGACCGAGGACGTACTCGGCCTCGACGAACCGCTGACGATGGCCTACGGCGAGCAGTTCCCCGAGGAGCGCCGCCGCACCTACGCCGTCGAGACGCCGGCGCTGTTCGCGAGCAAACGGGACGACCCCACGGTTCAGGAGACGGTCGGCGAAACCATCGAGGACGCCGTCCGGTTTACGCCCGGTAACACGCTGGCCTTCTTCCCGAGTTACGCGGAAGCCGAGCGCTACTACCACCGATTTTCGGGCGATTCGACGCCGTATCTCGACGAACCCGGAAAACGAGCCGAAGAACTGCGACGGGAGTTCGTCGACGACGACGACGCCGTGTTGTTTACCTCGCTGTGGGGGACGCTCGCCGAGGGGGTCAGCTTCGACGACGACGATGCCCGGAGCGTCGTCGTCGTCGGTGTCCCCTATCCGCATCTCGACGACCGGATGGAGGCCGTCCAGCGCGCCTACGCGGGCGCCTTCGGCGAGGACGAAGACGACGATGCCGGGTGGCGATACGCCGTCGAAATCCCGACGGTTCGGAAGACCCGGCAGGCCCTCGGTCGGGTCATTCGTTCGCCGGAGGACTTCGGCGCCCGAGTGCTCATCGACGAGCGATACATGGCGTCGAACCACTCCGAGTTGGGCGATTACAGCGTCTACCCGTCGTTCCCGCCGGAGGAGCGTAGCGAACACATCGACATCGCACCGGAGAAACTGAAGTTCGCCATGCTGAACTTCTACACTGACATGGACTCGTGGGGAGGTGACCCGCCGACACCATGAGCGTCGACTGGGAACCACGTGCCGAGAAGCGCCGAACGCGGGACGGCGAGGGGCCACGCTGGGACCTCCTCCGCCAGGAGACGCTGGAACGCGACGACTACACCTGCCAGCGGTGTGGGTACCGGCAGGCCGACCGCGGCCAACCGGAACGTCGACTGGAGGCCCACGTCGCAACGCACGGCTCGCCGTCGCTGGACGACCTCGACAACGCAGTGACACTGTGTGGCCCCTGTCACGCGACGCTGCACTCCGACGACCCGGCCTACCGGGAGGTACGGAAGGAGGCGCCGATGTTTCCCGTCCCCGAGGCTCCGGACTCGGTGGCGACGATGCGAAGCGACCGCCAGCACGTCTGTCAGCGCTGTCAGCACCTCGCGGACTCGGCGATGGACCTCGCGGCCTACCGTGAGGAGGGCCGCGATTACGTCCTGTGTAAACCCTGTGCCGGGGCGTTGCTGGCGGCGGACTACGACCCCGAGGACTTCGAGATAGCGGGCGAACTCGACGCCGATGCGCTTCGAGCGCGGGCCAGCGAGGCGCCGGTTCGCCCGGCGCTTCTCGCCTCCCGTCCGGTTCGGGCGCTGCGACCGCCGGAGACGGCCTTCGAGCGGTTCGTCTACGACACGCCGCTGCGCTATCTGTTCAATCCCATCGGACTGACTGTCCTGTTCATCATCCTCGGCGTGTTTGCGTCGTTCTATTTCTTCTGAGTCAGGCAGGCAGCGAGACCCGCTCGACCGGTTCGCCGTAGTCGGCGGCCCAGACGACGAGCGAATCGACGGTCCACTCGGCGCTGGCCTCGCTGCCGGCGGCACGGTCGGCATCGCCGCCGCGGGCGACCGTGACGTGGGGGACGTAGTCGTCGCCCTCGATGCCGTCGACGGGGTCGAAACGGTCACAGAGGACGGCGTGAAGGCGTTCCAGTTGCGGTGACTCCACGCGGAGGTAGGCGACCGGCCCGCGGCCGGTCGGCGGATCCCGAAACACGCCGACGCCGGAGATGTCGACGGTGAAGGGGTCGAGACCGGTCAACGCCTGCCGAACGTCGCGGCCGAGCGACGTGGGGTCGCCGTCGCCGAGCCGCTTCACGACGAGCGTGTGACGGTCCCGCGGTGTCGCGGTGAGACACTCCGAAGCGAGGCCGCGGGCGAGTTTCGACACCTCGCCGGGGACGGGGACGTTCAGGCTGTACACTGGCGGTACTCGGCGCGAGAAGGGTATAGACCCTGTGAAACGACTCAGGGCGCGGTCGGCGTCGTCAGATGTAATCGAGGAAGTACGCGATGATGATGACGACGATGATGACGCCGACGATGGAACTCAGGCCACCGAAGGCGAACTGTAGGACGTCGAGGACGATATCGACGGCAATCCAGACGATGATGAGCACGAGGATAATCTTCAGTAGGTCCTCTACGTCCATGCCGGCTCTGTCGGGGAGCATACGGTCGACTGCGCGTGGCGTGTGCAAAAACGCTGTGGCCGTTTTTCGACTGCGAGGCGAAACCGCTTTGACACCGGGTCACAGACCAACGGTCGATGCGAGGAACGCTCGCGGTCGCCGTGGCCGTCGTCTGCTGTCTCGCCGTCGCGGTCGGCGCCGGAGTCGGCGCGGCCGCCCACGAGGAATCCGACCGGAACCTCGTCGGCATAGAACTGCACGCCGACGGTGATGCGTCGGTGCATCACGTCTCTTCTTACGACCTCGACGACGAGCAGGAACGACAGGTGTACGAGGGGCTCGCGGAGAACGAAACCGCGAGACAGCAGTGGCGAGACGAAATCGAATCGCAGTTCCGGTCGATGGCCGAGAACGGCAGTGCGGCCTCGGGTCGTGACATGCGCGTCCACAACGTCAGCGTCGAGACCTACGAGATGGACGGCGAGGGGTACGGCCGACTCGAAGTCCACGCGACGTGGGAGAACTTCGCCTACGCCGACTCCGACCGCGTCATCGTCGCCGAACCGTTCCGCAGCAGTTACGAACCCTTCGACCAGGACCGCCGCAGGGTGGCGGTGCACGGCCCACAAGGATACGTCCGCGGTCAGTTAGAGCCCAGCCCGCTCCGCGTCCAGCGCAACAGCGCGCTGTGGAACCCGAGCACCTCGAACTTCTCGCGGTTCTACGCGGAGTTCACCGACCCGAATACGGCGACGGAAGGGGGTGAGGGGACGGCAAAGACGACTAACGCCACCTCCGGCGAACAGCCCTCCGGGTTCGGCACCGCCGCCCGGGCGTTCCTCGTCGCGCTCGTCCCCGTCGCCGTCGCGCTGCTGGCGATTCGCCGCCGACGGAGCTGACCACAGCGACCGGTCTCGGTGGCGCACGTCACGCTATCGCCTGCCACGGAACGGCCGTTCCACAAGCGTTTAATACCGCTCTGAGAATAGAACGAGATACATGACGCAGACCCACCGCTCCGGTACGTCCGTCCTCACCGGTGGGTACTCCATTCTTCGGCGACCGCGACCGGGCCGTTAGGCCCGAATAGTACTTACTCCAGTCGCGCTCGCCTCGCTTTCAACGAAAACCGTCCGGTTGACGGTCCGTCATCCAAAACACCATATCAATGTCCGACAACGAACGCGTCGCGCTCGCCTTCTCCGGCGGGCTCGACACGACGGTCTGCGTCCCGCTCCTCGAGGAGGAGTACGGCTACGACGAGGTCATCGGCGTCACCGTCGACGTCGGCCAGCCGGCCGAGGAGTTCGCCGAGGCCGAGGAGACGGCCGAGGCGCTCGACCTCGAACACCACGTCGTCGACGCGAAAGCGGAGTTCGCCCAGCAGTGCCTCGACGCCGTGCGCGCGAACGCGGACTACCAGGGGTACCCGCTGGGGACCGCGCTGGCGCGCCCGGTGATCGCGAAGGCGATCCTGGCGGTCGCCGAGGAGCACGACTGCGACGGCATCGCCCACGGCTGCACCGGCAAGGGCAACGACCAGCTCCGCTTCGAGGCGGTCTG
>JBMCDV010000157.1:0-4366 GCA_048618255.1 Natronomonas sp.
GTTCTCGACGCGGCTCTCCAGCCACACCCACGAGCCGTCCTCCGTCCGGTGGCGGTACTCGATAGTTTCGACGTTGTCGGTCTTCCCTTCGACGAGACGCTCGAAGGTCTCCTGAACGCGTTCGCGGTCGTCGGGGTGCATGTACCCGAAGGTGTCGGTCCCGACGAGCGCCTCGGGTGAGTACCCCAACAGACGTTCGACGGCAGCGTTGACGTATCGATACACGCCGTCCTCGTCGACGATGACGATTTTGTCCTGGGCGTGGTCGAGCAGCGCGTTCAGTTTCTCGGGGTCGTCCATTCGGTCCTTCCAGACGATTCGACATCGAGACGGAAGTTCGTTCCGGCTGTTTCAGCTAGAAAGTTGTGTCCATCAACCCCAACCGCTAGAACGCCAACGCGTCGGCTTTCTCCCATCGCGGTTCGAACTCCGTTCTGACGTTTCCGGCGAACTCCCGGTCTTTGAGGTCTATCATGGCGAACACCTCTTGACTTTTCAGCGGGTGCGGCACTTCGATGACGACCTCGTTTTCGTCGACGAGGGTGAACGTCCCGGAGACGTTCTCGCTGGTCCGGACGGAGAACGAGTCGTGTTCCGTCAGCGTACTCCGGTAGCGTTCGCCGATGGATTCGGGGAGAATGGGAACGAGGTCTGGCCGCATCAGCAACTGTACGTCGACCCCGCGGTCGAGTGCCTCGCTCAACTCGTCGACGATGAGCGTGCCGACCTTGTCGATGTCGAAAAACTGCTCGGTGTACGTCGACAGCACCATCACGATTCTGGAGTCGGCCGCCGAAAGCCGCTCGACGAGGAGGTCGACGGTCTCCTCGGGACCGACGGCAGCGGTCCAGAAGGTCTCCTCGACCGGTTCGGCGGTTTCGAGTTCGCCGGTGAGTTCGTCGACGATATCCTCGTACTGGTTGGCCTTCTCGTTGAGTTCGCGCTTCTTGTCGTCCAGTAGGCGGTCGAGTGCGGTCGTCGGCTCGACGGCGACGTACTTCTTCGGCCGGGAAGCCGACTGCGAGCGGACGAGGTTGTACTGCTCGATGCTGTTGAGCACGTCGTAAATCCGGCCCATCGGGACGTCACTGACCCGTGACAACTCTTTGGCGGTTGTGGGTCCGGTCTTCAGAAGTGCTCGGTACGCCCGAGCCTCGTACTCCGACAACCCGAGGTCTCTGAGACTTGCCATTACTCGCCTCTCACCCTCGGGGGATATAAACACATCGTAAGTTTAGGCACGGTTGGAGTTGTTGTTGGGATGGTCACACGTCCCCACGGCACGCGGTAGTTCCCTTAGGGGCTCGGGCCCTCGGAAGCGCGCTCGAGGAGTTCGTCGGGCGTCTCAGCCGGTATCGTCTCGGTTCCGCTCCGAACGACGACGGCGTTTTCGCGGTCCTCGGGGACGACCACCTTCTCGTGGTCGGCGATACGGAGGGCGGCCCGGTGGAGGTCCGTCCCCGCGGTGGGCGTCCGGACGACGAGCGGGTCGTAGTGGGCTCGGGCACAGGCGGCCGCGTAGCCGGCGACCTCGACGCCCATTCGGTCGTAGGCACCGGCGAACGACGCGAGTGCGTCCGTCGCGACGTTCCGGTAGCGGTCCTCGTCGGTCAGCGCCCACACGTCGAGGAGGGCGTCGGCCATCTCCGCGTTTGTCTCCAGCGGCCGGAGCGGTCGGTCGAGCAGTCCGGCCCCCTCCGGGTCGCCGTCGAGGAACGCGCCGTCGTCGACGAGGCGGTCGACGGCGTCGTCGGCGACCGCCTGGGCCGGTTCGAGCCAGCCCTCGGGACCGGTTACCTGTGCGGCGGCGGTCAGCCCCGACAGCACTCGCGCGTGGTCGGCGAGCAATCCGGTTTCGCTGTCCTCCCCGTCGAAGTGGGCGACGTTGCCGTCGTCGACGAGCGTTTCGAGGACGAACTCCAGTGCCCGTTCGGCGTAGCGGGTCGCTCCTTCGTGGTCGGTGACCGCGGCAAATCGGAACAGCGCCTCGGCGGCCATCCCGTTGCGGTCGGCGAAGGCCGTCGTATCGACGTGTGGTGGGTCGGCCTCCTCGCGCTCTGTCGGCTCTAAGAGGTAGTAGTCGCTGCCGGCCTGGCTGGCCGCGAAGGCCTCGCCGGTCCACGCCGTCGTCGTCAGGTAATCGACCGTCCCCTCCGCGGCGTCGTGATACGACTCCTCCCCGGTGTAGAGATACCCCGAGGTGAACGCTCCGAGGAGGGCGGCGTTCTCGTCGACGAGCTTCTCGCGGTGGGGTTCGCCCCAACTCCGGTTCTCCGCGAAGCGATAGAACCCGCCGTCGTAGGTGTCATAGAGGTGCGTCTGAACCGCTTCGAGCGTTCGCGTCGCCCGCTGTCGGTCGCGTTTGAGCGCGAACTCGATGGTTTGGGGAAGCGGGAACTTCGCACCGGTTCCCCAGCCGCCGAACTCCTCGTCGAAGGCGGCGGCGACCTGTTCGACCATGTGGGCTTCGATGTCGGCGGTCACCTCGCCGCTCGGCAGGTCTTCACCGGACAGCGCTCGTGGCACGCTGCCCGCGGTCGCGCCCTTGGCGTCCCAGGACTCCCGAACGCTGTCGAGTACCTGCCGCATCCCGTCGAGGCCGAGATACGTCGCCCCCGACAGAACCTCGCCGGCGGGCGTCAGGAACACCGTCGTCGGGAACCCGCCCATGTTGTAGCGCTCCCGAACTCGGGGGTTGCGGTCGATGTCGACGCGGACGGGGACGAAACTGTCTCCGATGTTGGCGGCCAGTTTGGGGTCCGAATACGTCTCCTCGTCCATCCGGTGGCACCACTCACACCACGGCGCCGTCAGCGAACACAGCACGGGCTTACCGGCACGGTCGGCGGCCTCGAACGGGTCGGGTCCCCACTCGTGCCAGTCGACGAGCGTACCGTCTCGAAAGGTCATGGCTGTCCTTTCGGGCCAGTTGGGGAAAGCGCTTCGAAGTGCGAAAAACCGTGGCGGATTGCCGGCAGTTTCGTTTAGTGGTCGGTCGTTGTGACAGCGGTATGTTCCGATTCGGTTACGGACGGGCCTCGGTTCGACACACCGTCTTCGTCGCCGTCTTCTGTATCGGCGTGGCCTCGGTCGCGGTCGTCGGCCTCGCCTCCGCGGACGGCACGGCTCAATCCGACGCACCACACTACGAACCCGAGGAAGCGGGCAACGCGACCTTCGAGTTCCTCGAAGCGGAAGACCACCACCCCGGCACCGACAACGCCAGCGTTCGATACACGCTGCGCGGTGGCGAGGTCTTCGCCGATATCGGTGCATCCGACGGCATCGCTCCGGACCAACTCATCGTCGAAACGGACGCGGTCGACCACAGCGACTGCGACCCGACGAACGTCGCGACGTTCGGCATCGACGAGGACGACGACGGCGAGGTCGAAGAGGAATTCCTCGAGGACGGTGGTCAGATGCACTTCGGGGAACGAATCGAGGTCGAGTTCTACGACGGCGACGATTTCGGTGGCAACCCGCCGCACGTCGAGCGCGAGGACCGACTCCTCCTCGAGTTGAGCGACGACGCCGCGGGTGGAGGGTGTGCCGACACGACCGAGGACCCCGGCTGGTACGACGCTGAGGTGTTCCTCAACGGAACCGGCCCGCAGGGCTCCGACACGGAAAGCGAGGCGTTCGGCTTTACCGTCGAGACGAACGAAACGTACGTCTGTGAGTGCGACAACGAGAGCGACGCCCAACTGCAGTTGGGTCCGGAGCCGTATCCGGGGACCCCGACACCGACAGCGACACGGACGGCAACCCCGACTTCCACGGCGACCCAAACCGAGACAGCGACTTCGACGCCGACAGCGACACGGACGGCAACGCCGACAGCGACGCCGGAACCGACGCCGACGGAGACGTTCACACCGCTCTCGACGGAGCCACCGGAGACGCCCACGCCCGACGACGCAACCAACCCAACCGACACCGGCGATGCCTCGCCAACAGCGGCCGACGGGTCTGGGTTCGGCTTCACGGCCGCCGGTGTCGTGGCGCTGTTCGTGGCGATGGGACTTCGCCGACGCGCCGACTGAATCGGAAGAGGTTGAAAAGCGGGTTCAGTCTTCCAACACGAGCACGCGGAGGATGTCGCCGTAGGCCGGCCGCGTGACGAGGACACCGATGAGGACGCCGACGATGGTGATGATGGCGAATCCTTGGAGGTCACCCAGAGACAACACCGCAAGCGGCGACATGGCGATGATGGTCGTCGCGGCGGCGGCGCCGATGACCCAGAACGCCTTCTTGAACCGCGACTCGAAGACGCGTGAGGTCCGAACCTCACCCTGTTGCATGATTTCGTCGGCGATTATCACGAGGTCGTCGACCCCGGTCCCGATGACCGCGATGAAGC
>JBMCDV010000158.1:0-4340 GCA_048618255.1 Natronomonas sp.
GACCCCGAGTTTATGTAGAAAAACGCGGCCACTTTGCCGTGATGCGATCGATACCTGCGCTCGTAGTGGTCGCACTGCTTTCGATGACGCTTCTCTCCGGGTCGGCGGTCGCCGCCGACGGTGGTGACACCGCTGTCGTCGACCAGGCCGGCGATGAGTACGCACTGATTTTCGTCGAGGACGGCGGCCGACAGGAAGGCCGCCTCGTCGAGACGACCGACCTGCCCGAAGAGGGGCGTCACGCAAACGCCGTCCTTCGGAACGTCGACGGCGAGTGGACCTACGACGCCGCCGAGACCGAACGGCGATACGAGGCCGCTCAGAGCCGCTTCGACGACCTCTCGGAAGACCCGTAGCCGCGGCTACTTCGGGCGGTCTCGTGAGGAATCTTGCGAGGGAAGGCCGCTCCAAGAGCGGTCTTCCGCATGTTGCGTCTCGCGGCACGAGGCCGCTCGACTTCCCGAGGCGCGTGGCGCCTCGCCATGCGAGGGAAGGGATTTGAACCCTCGGACCTCTACAGGAGCGGATCTTGAGTCCGCCGCCGTTTCCGGGCTTGGCTACCCTCGCACGCAACCGTTGGTGGGAGAGGCGTCGGGTAAAGCGTTGCGTCTTTCGGTCGAACCGCGCGACCGAAGTACCCGGAGCCGCAACGTTTGGTATGGCCATCGCTCCACACCTCGTCGAGGAAGACGGCGAGCTGAAACTCGACGTCTCGGTCGGACAGTCCGGCCGCCGGCAGTTCGCGCTGTCGGACCGCGCGATAGCGATGCTCGTCGACGACCTCGGCTACGGCAACCGCGATGTCGTCCCGTGGGTCACGACGAAGACGCTGGCTCTCGGCGGGGGTGCGTACCTCTACGACGAGAAGACCGACGCCCGAGAGCTGGCGTGGTCGATAACCGGCGCCGACGGCGGAAAACGCGCTTCCGAGGCCGAACTCCGGCGCCTCGCGGAGTATCTCACGAGCGTCGAAATCGACCAGCACGCCGTCGAAACCGTCGAAGAACACGTCCGTGAGAGCCCGCTGTCGAGGGTCATGTCGCCCGACGACGTCCGAAGCAAACGCCAGCGAATGAACGGCTTACGCGACATCGCGAAGGACCTGTAGGTTCCGACGATGGACGACCACACTCGTGATTCGAGCGTCGACCCGCCGGCCGGCAATCCGACGGGCTGGCGCTCGGACGGGCAGTGGGAACACGCCACGCTCCGCCGAGCGACCGAACACGGCGTCCGACTGTACAACTCCAAGGAGTTCCACGAGTCACACGACTGTTTCGAAGCGGAGTGGTACAACTACGGCCGCGGCTCTACGGAGAGCAAGTTCCTCCACGGGATGGTCCAGGTCGCCGCCGGCGCCTACAAGCACTTCGACTTCGAGGACGACGCCGGGATGCGCTCGCTGTTCCGGACGGCGCTACAGTACTTCCGGGGCGTGCCGGCGGATTTCTACGGCGTCGACGTTCTCGACGTGCGGACCACGCTCACCAACGCTCTCGGAGACCCGACTGTCCTCCACGGATGGCAGATACGCTTCGACGGGACGTTTCCCGAGGCTCGGGAAGCGGATTTCCGCTACGCTGAGTCCTTCGACTGACGGCGTCGCAAGCCGTTTGTGGCCTGCCACCGAACCGCCGGTATGCGCGACCTCGACGAGACCGATAGGCGGTTGCTTCGGCTGTTACTCGAAGACGGGCGACGACCGTACAGCGATTTGGCCGAAGCGGTGGGGCTGTCGGCGCCGGCCGTGAGCGACCGCATCGACCGCCTCCGGGAGTTGGGCGTCGTCGAGCGCTTCACCGTCGACATCGACCGGTCCCGACTCCGTGATGGGGTTCGCGTCGCCGTGACGCTCGATGTGACGCCCGGCGAAACCATGGCGGTACGGGAGGCACTCGGCTCCATCGATGGGGTCGAACACGTGTTCGCGACCGCCGATAGCCGACTGTTCGTCGTCGCATCGGTCCCCGACGGCGACGTGGAGCGCCACCTCACAGCGGCGTTCGACACCGGCGCAATCGAGGACCTGTCGGTGTCGCCGCTCGTGGGCGCCGATTGGCACCCCGCGTTGGGCGAGGCGACGCTCGGACTGGAGTGTGCCGAGTGCGGCAACACCGTGACCAGCGAGGGCGTCACGGCGACGCTCGACGGCGAGCGCTACGAGTTCTGCTGTGGCTCCTGTGAAGCCCGATTCGTCAAACGCTACGAGGAACTGAAAGAGGGCGCCTAAGCCGAGGCCGCGTACCCGGCGTCGTCGACGGCCGCGACCAGTACGTCGGCGTCGGCGTCGCCCTCGACGACGACGGTCCCTGTCTCGTGGTCGGCCTCGACGCCGGTGACGCCCGCGATGCCACGAATCGCTTCCTCGACGTTCTCTTCGCATCCGTCACACGCCATCCCGTCGACGTTCAGCGTCGTTTGCATACGTACTCGTATGAGACCGGTATTCTTGCAGTTTTCTCTTTTATATACAAGGTGAACGAAGGTTTGAAATCCGGTTTCAAAAGTATTCGATGTTGTAGTGACCGGTATTCGAGGGACAAACCGCATCAACGAGGGTCCCGTATGTACATCCATGACGAGACGAGAGCGTATCGGCGTCGGTGGGATGAACTGTGCGACGTGTTCGGAGACGATTGCGGACGCGGTCGAAGCGCTCGATGGCGTCTCCGAGGCGTCGGCGAACTACGCGACCGACGAGGCCACCGTCGAGTACGACCCCGGGGAAGTGTCGCTGTCGACCATCTACGAGGCTATCGAAGACGCGGGCTACGACCCAACCGTCGAGCGCCGGACGGTCGAAGTCGTCGGCATGCACTGTACGAACTGCTCGGAGACCGTCGAGGACTCCCTCGACGAGGTTCCGGGCGTCGTCCGTGCGGACGTGAACTACGCGACCGACGAAGCGACCATCGAGTACAACCCCGAATCGTTCTCGCTGGACGCCGCCTACGAGGCCATCGAAGACGCGGGCTACGAGCCGGTTCGAGAGACAGACGGCGACGATACCGACGAAGCCGGCGAGTCGCCCGCCGAACGGGAACTCCGGAAGCAGCGTCGCCTCGTCGTCGGTGGTGGGGTCCTCACCGCACCGTTCATCTACTTGATGGCGACGATGGTGACACCGCTTCCGCGGCCGGAGTCGATTTTCGGCGTCGACTTCGGGATTATCGAATTCGCCATCGCGACCGCGCTGATGGCGACGCTGGGGCGGGAGTTCCTCGTCGGCGCCTACAAAGCCACCCGCAACCGCACTGCGAACATGGACACGCTGGTCGCCGTCGGAACCAGCGCCGGCTATCTGTTCAGCACGGGCGTCCTCGTCTTCGACCTTCCGGCGGGACTGTACTTCGAGGCCGTCGCGTTCATCCTGTGGTTCATCACCGTCGGCAACTGGCTGGAGGCCCGCTCGAAGGCACGCGCCTCCGACGCCCTCAAGGAGTTGTTGCAGATGGAGGCCGAGGAGGCGACGGTCATTCGCGATGGCGAGGAGGTCACCGTCCCGCTGTCGGAGGTCGAGGTCGGCGACCGAATGAAGGTCCGGCCGGGTGAGCGAATCCCGACCGACGGCGTCGTCCGCGACGGTCAATCCGCCGTCGACGAGTCGATGCTCACTGGCGAGTCCGTCCCCGTCGAGAAATCGCCCGGAGACGAGGTCGTCGGATCGACGGTCAACGAGAACGGCGTCCTCGTCGTCGAGGCGACGAAAGTGGGTTCGGACACTGCCATCCAACAAATCGTCCGCCGGGTGAAGGAAGCCCAGTCCCGACAGCCGGATATCCAGCGAGTCGCGGACACCGTCAGCGCCTACTTCGTCCCCGCCGTCCTAGTCAACGCCGTCGTCTGGGCGACGCTGTGGTATCTCTTCCCCGGACAACTGTACGGTTTCGTCGAGGTACTCCCCTTCGGACAGGTGGGCGGTGGCCCCGTCGTCGGCGGCGTCCCGCTGTTCGAGTTCTCGATGATCGTGTTCGCCTCGGCGGTGCTCATCGCCTGTCCCTGTGCGCTCGGGCTTGCGACGCCCGCAGCGACGATGGTCGGGTCGACAATCTCCGCGAAGAACGGCGTCCTGTTCAAGGGCGGCGACGTGCTCGAACGAGTCCGTGAGGTCGATGCGGTCGTCTTCGACAAGACCGGCACGCTCACCGAGGGTGAGATGTCCCTGACCGACGTCGTCGTCGCCGAAGGAGCCGACGCCCCGCGCGCCGACGGCGGTGCGCTTCTGGAACCCGAAATCGACGAGTCGTTCGTCCTCGAAGTCGCCGCGAGCGCCGAATCCGGGTCGGAACATCCCCTCGGAGAGGCCATCGTCGACGGCGCCGAGGAACGAGGCATCGACC
>JBMCDV010000159.1:0-4338 GCA_048618255.1 Natronomonas sp.
GCCCGCACGTCGTACTCGCCCATTCAGCGTCGCTCTGCGGCGTCCGGTCGCCGCACTGCGGTGGGAGTCACCGCCGACACAACTGTTGAACTGTTCGCTGGATTCATATCGGTACACTGCTTCCCCGGGGTCATGGACTGTTCGGTGTGCGGCGCCGACAGCGAACTCCTGTACGAGTGTGAGCGATGCGGTCAGCGACTCTGTGCGACACATCTCGGTCACCGGTATCACGACTGTGCCCGTCGCCAGCCGGCAGAACGCCCCCCGAAGGAGCGAACGGGAGAGCCGCTCGTCGAGCGGCCAGACGCGCAACTGTACCCGGAACGGTCGGTGCCGTCCGTCGAACCGCCCTCGCCGCCCGGCGACCTCGACCGCCCTGGCTACGAACCGAAGCGACCGTACGCGGGGTCGTCGGAACCGCCCGAGACCGTCGGGGAGTGGCTCCGCCGACAGACGTACCTCTCATTGACGGTGAAAGTCGGCCTCCTCGCGGCCGGTCTGAACACGCTCGTGTTCGCCCTCATCGGAGCGGCGCTGACGCTGCCAGCGTAGCGTCATGTCGTATCTTTTAAATCAGTTGAATATATGATTGCACATCAATGGGTGGCTACTTCGGTGACCGAATCGACGGGTCCGAACTCGTCGCCGCCTTGGGGCTCGTGTTCGTCGTCGCCGGCGTCGTCCTGTGGTCGCAGTCGGTGTTGCCGACCGCCGACTCGACACAGACGGTGTTGTACGAACTCGTGGTCCACGTCCTCTTCGGCGGCATCGTCCTCGTACTTGGCGTCCACATCGAACGGAGCGAACTCGCTCCGGAGGTACGGTTCACGGTCATGCTCTGGTGTTTCTCGGGCTTTCTGTTCTTCCTCGCCCTCGCGGTCTGGTCCGAACTCGGAACGCTTCTGTCCGGTGAGGTCACCGCCGCCTTCGCCAGTCAGGTCGTCCAGTTCGGTAGCATGGGCGGCGCCTTCGGCGTCATCGCCGGCGTCAACCACGGCCGCTCCGAGCGCAACCGAGGACTCGCCGAGCGAAACGAGGACCAACGCGAGACGCTGGTGTTGCTCACGCGACTCCTCCGACACGACATCCGAAACGACATGATGGCAATCAACGGCCACGCCGACATCGTCGCCGAACACGTCGACCCGGAGGGGGAATCCTCGCTGGAGATTATCCAGCGCCGAAGCGACGCCATCGTGCGTCTGCTCCGGGACACGGACACGCTCGTCGAGACGCTGGGCGCCGACCGGACGTTCGAACGGGTCGACCTCTCGACGGTGCTCGACGACGAACTCGCCAGCATCGAAGACAGCTACCCCGAGGTCGACGTCGACGCCGACGTGCCCGACGGACTGTGGGTCGTCGCCGACGGACTCGTCCACCAGCTGTTCTCGAACCTGCTCGGTAACGCGGTTGCACACAACGACCCCGAATCGTTGACCGTCCGCGTCGAAGCCGAACGGAACGGCAACACCGTCGAAACTGTCGTCGCAGACAACGGCGTCGGCATCCCCGAAGAGCACCGTGAGGAGTTCTTCGAGTTGGGCGAGCAGGGCGAAGGAAGCAACGGCGACGGCCTCGGGCTGTATCTCGTCTCGCGACTCGCCGAGGTTTACGGCGGGAACGTGACCCTCGACGATGCCCCCGAAGGCGGCGCCCGGTTCCGCGTCGAACTCCCGGCGGCCGACTGAGCGGGACCTGGCGGCCAAAGTATATTTCAGTCGGCTTCTACGGTCGGCCCATGAGCGAGTCAAACCGCGGCTCGGACAGACAGGTCGAGATTTTTATGGAAGGGATGGCCGGCGTGACGCCCGACGTGCCGCCATCGTTCGAGGAACTCGAGGAGGCCGCCCTGGCGGCCATGGACGAGAAGGCCTACGGCTACGTCGCCGGCGGGGCGGGTGGCGAGCGAACCATCGGACACAACCGAGACGCCTTCGCGAAGTGGCGGCTGTGGCCCCGAATGCTTCGGGACTTCTCCGAGCGGGACCTCTCGACGGAACTGTTCGGAACCGAACTGTCGGTGCCCGCGTTGCTCGCGCCCATCGGCGTCCAGTCCATCATCCACGACGAGGGCGAACTCGCGGTGGCCCGCGCCGCGGCCGACCTCGACGTGCCGATGATGGTCTCTTCTGCGGCCTCACACACGATGGAGGAGGTCGCAGAGGAACTGGGCGACACGCCCGGATGGTTCCAACTGTACTGGTCGTCGAACGACGACGTGGCCAGGAGTTTCGTCTCCCGCGCCGAGGAGGCGGGCTACGAGGCGCTCGTCGTCACGCTGGACAACAACATCCTCGGGTGGCGCGAACGCGACATCCGGGACGGCTATCTCCCCTTCCTCAACGGCGAGGGCGTGGCCAACTACTTCAGTGACGATGCGTTCCGCGACTTGCTCGACGCCCCGCCGGAAGAGGCCGAACTGAGCGCGATTCGGACGTTCATCGACATCTTCGGCGACCCGTCGCTGACGTTCGATGACCTCGAGTGGCTCTGTGAGTACGCCGACATCCCCGTCGTCGTCAAGGGGGTGCTTCACCCCGACGACGCCCGGGAATGCATCGAACGCGGCGCCGAGGGCGTCATCGTCTCGAACCACGGCGGTCGGCAGGTCGATAACGCGGTCACCGCCCTCGACGTGTTGCCGCGTGTCGTCTCGGCGCTCGACGACGACGTGCCGGTCATCTTCGATTCGGGTATCCGACGCGGTTCCGATGCGCTCGTCGCGCTCGCACTCGGTGCCGATGCCGTCGGATTCGGCCGCCCTTACGCCTACGGGCTCGCTATCGACGGCGAGAACGGCGTCGAGTCGGTCGTGAAGAACTTCCTCGCCGACCTCGATTTGACGCTCGGACTCATCGGTTACGACGACGTCGACGACGTCGACCGCGAGGCGGTCGTCCGAGCGAACGAACTGTGACAATGCGGGGCTGAAAACGCCACTGGTCGACTCACCTGTACGTCGGAATACGAGACTGTACGTACACTCTACGGGTGGCTGTGGTACACATGGCCACACAATTATTAATACCCATCCGGTAGCTTGGTTTTCCTACACGGAGCGCAACCATGACCACCACCACTCACACTCCGGCGTATGCGGCCGCTTTCGCCAAGCGGCGCATCTCGGGCGTGAGCGGGTGGAACGGTGACGCTCCGCTCGCACTCGGGATTCGCGCCGCATAACGAGCCACCCCGGTTCGGCGGCGCGGCGGACTTCTCTCGACGTTACCTCCGGAGAGGTCCGTTCTCTCGGGTGCTTCCCGATTTTCCGTGCCGTCTTCGACCGGGAGCCACGGAGCCGTTCGCCGGCTCCGGGTTGGCTCGTCGCCGAATCGCGTAGTGGCGACGCTCCCCCGTTAGCCACGGCTGTGCCGTCCGCGGATGACCCCCGCGGGCCTGCGGGTTCGACTCCCGCCGGGGGCCTATGTTAGCCCACGACCACCGAACCGAGTTGTCCGTCCGCGTCTCTCGGGGTGCGGCCGGCGACGTCGAAGGCGGCGTCCGCGAAGTCGTCGAGAAAGTAGACGGCGTCGCGCGCGTCGAGAACATCGAGTTGTGCGGCGTCCGCCCGGACGCTCTCGACCTCTACGTCGACGCCACGGCGACGGTCGCCATCGACGCCGACATCGAGGCACCCGAAGCACACCTCGCCGACGGCTTCGGCGTCATCGAAGCCACCGTTCAGTAGTTCCGTGCCGGCTGGGGCACGACGGGTTCGACTCCCGGCGGAACCCTTGGGGCGACAGCCCCGTGATTCGATGAGACATCCCGAACTTCGGCCCTCCGTTTCGCACCGTCCCGACGAACGCCCGCCCCCGGGCGCCGTCAGCACTGCTTGCGCCGTCGGTTTCGTGCTGTTGGCACTGGGTTCGGTCGCACCGGTCGCTGCTGGCGTCTTCGTCGGTATGTGTTTCGCAGTCGGCTGGCGTCGACGGGGGCAGTGACCGGCCGCTTTTCACGGAAGACAAAACCCCCTGTGAACCGTCGATTCCCCGGGAATGACTGCCAGGTTGCCGCGTGAGGCGACGAACACACGGTTTTGGAAGGATTTATAAGTGATTTCGTGGCAACAAGCCGTGACTGCAAAGCATTTATATGTTGAACAAGCAAACCATATAAGCATAATGCCAGGGCCAACCCGTCAGCGAGAGCGCACCAGCGAAGACGAGGCAGAGACAGAGCAAGAAACTGGCTGTCCAGAGTGTGAATCGGATTCGCTGGTTCGAAGCGCGGACGGCGGGGGTGAACTCGTCTGCGACGAGTGTGGCCTCGTGGTCGAAGAGGAGAACATCGACCGCGGCCCGGAGTGGCGTGCGTTCAACCACTCCGAGCGGC
>JBMCDV010000160.1:0-4330 GCA_048618255.1 Natronomonas sp.
CGAACGCCTCGTCGGTCGGCGCGAACACCGTCAGCTGTTTGTTGCCGCTCAGTGCGTCGACCAGTCCGGCCTCCTCGACGGCAGCGACCAACAACTCGAAGTCGTCCGATTCGACCGCGACATTGACTATCGTCCCGTCCGCGCTCACGCCCTGTCGTTTGCCTCGCCCCCTCGCGCTAACCGTGCCGACACCGGCCGCCAGTGCTGCGCCCCCGCCGATCGTCTTCAGTACAGTCCGTCGTGTCTGGTTCATGTTTGCAAACCTCGTGAATCGATACGCGATATTACCCTAAAGCACTAATACCAAACCAGTATGCGGTATATAAACTGAGTCCTCGGTGTGGGAGTGTCACGGCGTGAGGCGCTCCTACAGGGAGCTTCAAGGCGCTGGGTCCCGCTTTTCCGGTATGACACAGGCGGCGGACCGAATCTTCACGAACGCCGAGATACACACGCTGGCCGACCCCGACGAGACGTACGAGGCCGTCGCCGTCCGAGACGGCCGAATCGTCCGCGTCGACTCCGCCTACGAAATCGGGTTTCTGGAGGGCGTCGACACCGACGTCATCGACTGCGACGGCGGTGTCCTGCTGCCGGGGTTCATCGATGCCCACACCCACATGGAAATCGTCGGGCGGCGGCTCGTCCACGCCGACCTCGCGACCGACGACCGCGAGACCGCACTCGACCGACTTCGGGAGGCGCCGGCCGAGGAGTGGGTTCTCGGTTACGGCTACGACGAGTCGGCGTGGGACGACGACCGCTATCTCACCCGCGATGAACTGGATGCTGTCTCCGGGGACCTGCCCGTCGTCGCCTTCAGGGAAGACCTCCACACTGCCTCGGTCAACTCCGTCGTCCTCGAACGCTACGGCGACTCGCTTCCCGAATCGGGCATCCAGCGGGACGACGGTGACCCGACCGGCGTCGTCACGGAGGACGCCGCGGAGTTCCTGCGGATGGAAACCGCACCCGGACGTGCCGAGACGAAACGGCTCGTCGAGGCCGCCCGCGATTACGCCCACGAACGCGGGGTGACAGGCGTTCACGACATGGTGCGACACTCCGATGCGCCGGCGGCCTACCGGACGCTGGCACGCGACGGTGACCTCGGTTTGCGCGTTCGGCTGTACTACTGGGCGGACCACCTCGATGCGGTCGAGGAGACGGGACTGGTGACGAACCACGGCGGCCCCTACGTCTCCGTCGGCGGTATCAAGACCTACACCGACGGCTCCCTCGGTGCGGGAACGGCGAAGCTCTCGGAACCCTACGCCGACCGCGAGGGAACCGGCGAGTGGGTCGTCGACCCCGAGGAGTTGACCGACATCGCCGAACGCGTCGACGAACTGGGGATGCAGTTGGCGGTCCACGCCATCGGCGACGAGGCAATCGACGTCGCCCTCGACTCCCTCCCCGACGACTCCGAGATGCGGCACCGCATCGAACACGCCGAGTTGCTGCCCGACGACCTCGAGGGCTTCGACGCCGTCGCCTCGATGCAACCGAACTTCCTGCGGTGGGCCGGCGAAGGCGGGCTCTACGAGCAGCGGTTGGGCACCGAACGAACCGCCGAATCGAACCGCTTTGCGGACGTACTCGACGCGGACGTACCGCTGGCGTTCGGCAGCGACTGCATGCCGCTGGACCCACTCTTCGGCGTCCAGCAGTCGGTGACGGCCCCGGAACCGAGCCAGCGACTCTCCGTCACCGAGGCGCTGGAAGCCTACACCTCGGGGGCGGCCTACGCGGGCCACGACGAAGGTCGCTTCGGCACCGTCGAAGTCGGCAAGCGGGCAGATTTCGTCGTTCTCGACGAATCCCCGTGGGCAGTCGACGCCGGCGCAATCGCCGATATCGATATCTCGATAACGGTCGTCGACGGCGAAGTCGTCTACCGAGCCTGAGTCGACTCAGGCCAACACCACGTCGAGCGTCAGCATGACGATGATACCGGCCATCGTTCCGAGCGTGGCGACGCGTTCGTTGCCGTGGGTGTGGGTCTCGGGGATGATTTCGTCGGAGATGACGAACAGCATCGCGCCGGCGGCAAACCCCATCGCGTAGGGGAGAAGGGGACTGGCAATCTGGACGGCGAAGGCGCCGAAGACGGCAAGCGGTATCTCGACGACGCCCGCCCGTAATCCCGCGACTGCCGCGTACCACCGGCTGTCGAGGCCGGCGTTCAGCGCCGCGATGGAGACTGCCAGTCCCTCGGGAATGTTCTGGAGGCCGATAGCGACCATCAGCGCGATGGCGCCGCCCAAATCTCCGGAGCCGAATCCGACGCCGACGGCCAACCCCTCGGGCATGTTGTGCAGCGTGATGGCGAGGACAAAGAGAACGACCGCGGCCATTCGGGCGTCGGGGTCGGGGAACAGTGCCTCCTCACGGTCGTCCGGCTTGGCGGCATCGGCCCGCTGGCGGCCGGTGACGAGGTAGTGGGCGTGCGGGACGAGTGCGTCGGCGCGGTCGAGAAACAGCGTTCCGGCGACGAGGCCGATGAGAACCGGGACGATGCCGACCAACTCCACACCACCGAGGGTGACTGGGTTGTACGCCGCCTCCGACGCGAAGTCGATGCCGGGGATGATGAGGCTCGTGAAACTCGCCGCTAACATGACGCCAGCGGCGAAGCCGAGCGCCGTGTCCAGCGACCGCTCGGCGGGGTTCCGCCAGACGAAGACCAGTGCCGCACCGATGAGGTTCATCCCGGCGATGACGAGGCCGCCGACGAACGCCTGCATCACGGGATTCTCGCCGGCAATCGCGACGAACAGCGACTCGGCCGTTGTCATACGACACACCGAGGCCGGCATAGATTAAAAAACCGGCATACGCCGGCTTTTGATTGAATAGTGTAGTTCGGTGCGCACAGTGTCCGATATAAGCCCAACCAACAGGAGCTATTGAAGACAAAAGTTTATCAATAGAGGACTCCGTTGGCTAGGATACCCCAAGGTGCACTACTCATGCCCGAAATGGAAACGGTCGACCTTCAGACCGACCTCAGCCTCTTCAAGTACGACAACCTCGAACAGCTCCCGCCGCAGTACCGGGAGTTGAACGAGGACGAACGCACGGAGCGTATCGCCACCGCCCGGGAGGAACTGGGCGAGGACGTGGTCATCCTCGGCCACAACTACCAGCGGCGAGAAATCGTCGAACACGCCGACTTCATCGGCGACTCCTACGAGTTGAGCAAGCGGGCCGCCGCCGCCGATGCGGAGTACGTCGTCTTCTGTGGCGTGACGTTCATGGCCGAATCGGCCGACATCATCACCGACGACGACCAGACGGTCGTCCTGCCGAGCATGGAGGCGTCCTGTCCGATGGCGGGAATGGCCGAGGCGCTACAGGTCGACGCCGCGTGGGCCGAACTCACCGCCGCCGCACCCGAGGCGGATATCGTCCCCATCACCTACATGAACAGCTACGCCGACCTGAAGGCCTTCTGTGCCGAACAGGGCGGATTGGTCTGTACCTCCTCGAACGCCCACGACGCCTTCGAGTACGCCTTCGAGCGCGGCGACAAGGTGCTGTTCCTGCCCGACAAACACCTCGGAGAGAACACCGCCCACCGCCTCGGAATGGAAGACAGCGTCGCGGAGTGGGACCCGTGGGACCCCGAATCGAAAGACGCCGACGAGGTGGCCGACGCCGACATCGTACTGTGGGACGGCTACTGTCAGGTCCACGAGCGGTTCACCGAGGCCCACATCGAGGCGGTTCGGGAGCGCTACGACGACGCAAACGTCATCGTCCACCCCGAGTGCCGGCGTGAGGTCGTCGAGGCCGCCGACGTGGCCGGGTCGACCTCGACCATCTGTGAGACGGTCGCCGAGGCCGACCCCGGCGAGACGTGGGCCATCGGCACCGAAATCCACCTCACCAACCACCTCCAGCGGTGGCACTCCGAGGTGAACGTGGTGCCACTGTGCGGCGACGCCTGCATGGACTGCAACGCCATGCGGCAGGTCGACCCCAACTACCTGACGTGGGTACTGGAGGGACTGGCCGAAGGCGAGGAACGCAACGTCATCGAAGTCGCACCGCGCGAGAAGGAACTCGCCGGATTGGCGTTAGAACGAATGTTGGAGATATGAACGAACGCACCACCGACCTGCTGGTCGTCGGCAGCGGCGTCGCCGGCTGTGCGGCCGCCCTCGCCGGCGCCCGCTCGGGCGCCGACGTGACGCTGGCAACGAAGGCCACCCGACCGGAGGAGTCGACCTCCTACTGGGCACAGGGCGGCGTCGCCGTCACTCGCGGCGACCCCGAAGCGTTCAAAGCCGACATTCTCGAAGCGGCCGACGGCGCTGCCGACCCC
>JBMCDV010000161.1:0-4297 GCA_048618255.1 Natronomonas sp.
TCACCGGGGCGACCGGGACGGTCGGCAGATTGGTCTGTACCGAACTCGAAGCAGCCGAATGTCAGGTTCGAGCGGCGGTCCGCTCGCCCGACCGCTTCGATGGCCCCGCCGACGAGGTCGTCGAGTTCGACTTCACCGACCCGACGACCTATCGGGAGACGTTCGACGGCGTCGACTCGCTGTTTCTCGTTCGGCCACCGCAACTGGCCCGGATTCGACGCGACATCATCCCGGCGCTGGCCGCCGCCGTCGGAGCGGGCGTCGAACATGTCGTGTTCCTCTCGGTCATCGGCGCCGACCGGAACCCGTTCGTTCCACACGCCCGCATCGAGTCGTGGCTCGACGACGCCGGCGTCGAGACGACGTACCTCCGGGCGTCGTTCTTCATGCAGAACCTCACCACCGTCCACCGCGACGAGGTTCGCGACGGCGAGCTGTTCGTCCCCGCAGGCGACGGCGCCACGAGTTTCGTCGACGCCCGCGACGTGGCCGCCGTCGGTGCCAGAGCGCTCACCGAGGGGCTAACCGGGGCCTACGACCTCACCGGGCCTCAGGCCCTCAACTACCACGCCGTCGCCGCGATTCTCTCGGCGACGCTCGACCACGACGTGAGATACACGAACCCCTCGCTCGGACGGTTCCTGTGGCGACGGTATCGTATCGACCGGAACCTCTCGAAGACGGCCGTCATGGCCGGTATCTACACCACTGCACGCCTCGGACTCGCAGGCCGTGTCACCGACGTCCTCGAAACGCTGCTCGGTCGAGCGCCGACGGACTTCGAGGCGTTCGCCCGGGAGCACCGTGACACCTGGCAGTAGCCGAGGCTACGCACCGCGAGAAACGAGAGGGAAAGCGAACGGTTAGCGTGCTGCGGCCGCGACGCGCTCCTGTTCTTCCTTCTGGCTGATGGGGTAGGCCTGGAGGTCGTAGTCGGCGGCGCCCATAATCTGTTGGGCCAGCGCCTCCTCGGCCGGCGTCGTCGTCTTGAACGACCCGCTCTGTGTGCCCTGCGCGATGAACTTCAGCGACTGGTCGACGCGGCGCTGCGGGGCCACGTCGACGGCTTTCGGCACCGAGATGCCACCGTACTTCAGGCGGACGGTCTCCTCTCGGGGGCCGCTGTTCTCGACGGCGCGGACGAGCACCTGCACCGGGTTCTCGTCGGTCCGCTCGGCGACGATTTCGAAGGCGTCACGGACGATACGCGTCGCCTGCTGTTTCTTGCCCGTGTTCTCGTCGGTCTGCATCAGGCGGTTGATGAGTCGCTCGACGATGCTGATTTCCGATTTCTTGAACTGTTTCTCGGAGTGACGCCCCATCGTGTGGGCGATGGGTGTGACGGTGATGTAGCGGCGCATCGAGGGGTCGGTGTACTCGATTTCGCCGATTTCCCACTCGCCGAACAGTTTCGCCGAGACGCGTTCGTCGTCGGTCGATGCCGGGGCGTCCGGCTCTGGTGCGTCCGAACTCATCGTTATCGCACCGGCTTCTCCGCGTTCCCGCGGACGAGTTCGATCATCGAGACGCCGTTGACTTTCTCGACTTTGTAGTTGACACCCGAGAGGTCACCCATCGCACGACCCTTCGCACCACCGATACCGGCGATGGTGACCTCGTCGTGCTCGTCGATGAACGAGATGGCACCGTCACCGGGACAGAAGGCGGTGACCTGCTTGCCGTTCTTGATGAGCTGCACTCGGACACACTTTCGGATGGCCGAGTTGGGCTGCTTTGCCTCGATACCGACCTTCTCGAGGACGATGCCCCGACCTTGGGGGGCGCCCTCGAGGGGGTCGGACTTCTTGCCGAGTCCGCGGGCACGGCGCGCGTAATCAGAGTCGGACCACCGGTGTTTCTGGCGGTCCTTCTTGAGTTTGCGCGCGGCGTATTTGCCGTTCGCCATAGTACCCCTTGCTTCCCTACGGAGATACTTAAGCATCCCTTTTCGAGGGCGTCGTCGTGTGTCCATCCCCCATACGGGAGACACACCCACTCGCCGAGGGCCACCAGTCGCAGCACACACGACCATCCAACGAATACTTGTTTGTGTGACACCATATACCATACATGTCATCGACGCCCGACAGCGAGCACCGACTGTACGCCATCCCTGGCGGTGGTGACACCGACTGCACCCACGACACCGTCCGCGAACTCGGCGCCGACGGCGGCGCCAACCGGTATTTCGAGTGCCCCGACTGCGGGAGCGTCCTCGTTCGGGAAGGGCGACGCCCGCCGGAGGGCCGTTCCGCCGAGGGGCTCGGAACCGTCGACCCACGGTTCGGCGACTTACTGGACGACATCGACGCCTACCACGACGGGACCGGCTCGTCGTTCCGTCCCGACCGACCTGAAAACACGCTCGACCGCGTCACCGAGGTGTGCCGACGCCTGCTACGTTAGCTCGATTTCGTCGATATCGAAGTGACGCTTCGCCAACCGGCGTGCGATGGTGATGTTCCGACCCTCCGTCCCGATGGCGACGCCGCGGTCGTCGTGGTCGACCTCCGCGTAGGCGACGGTCGTGTCGCCGTCGCTTATCGTCACGTTGTACACCGCCGCGGGAGCGAGCGCGTTCGCGACGAAGTCCTCGGGAGTGTCTGCCCCCTCCACTAACTCAACGTGCTTGCCCAACCGCTCTTCGAGGGCCTTGACGTGCTTTCCACCCGGGCCGATGGCCTGTCCCATCGTCCCCGGTGGCACGACGAAGACGAGGCGGTCTTCATCGTCGTCGAGGAGGCAGTCGGTCGCCGCCACGTCGGTCTCCTCATCGAGGAGCGCAATGTACTGTCTGGCCTCGTCGGAGAGCGTGACGGTCATGAAGTAGCGTGAAACGCGGAACTGCGATTAGTCGTCGGCGGACTTGCCGCCGGTCTGCTTTGCACCCATCCGGAGGTCGACGTCGCCGGTGCCCAGTTTGATGGGCTTGCCGACGATGACGTTCTCGGTGACCCCGTCGAGGGCGTCGACCTCGCCGTGAATCGCCGCATCGAGCAGGTGGTTGACGGTGACCTCGAAGGCCGCACGCGCCAACACCGAGTCCTTGTTGCCGGAGATGCCGTGCCGACCGATGGACTCGATTTCGCCGTTGTTGGTCATGATGTCGGCGACCAACATCAGGTGCCGGATGTTCACGTCGTCGAGCCCCTGCTCTTCGAGCGTGTTCATCGTCTCCTCGATGATGGCCTCGCGGGCGGCTTCGATGCCGAGATTGCGGTTGATTTCGTGGATGTTGTTACACGTCGTCCGAGAGGCGTCGACGCCCTCGATGTCGAGAACGTCGCCGAACGACGACCCCTCGGTGTAGAGGACGAACTCCTCGCCGTCGTCGAGTTCCTCTTTCCGAATGACGACGCGGCTGATTTCGTCGATACCCTTGAACACGACTTCCCGAAGCTCTTCGACCAACTGGAGTAACTCCCGGTAGGACGGCTGGTCGGGGCCGAACTCGATGACGGTCGGTTCGGGCTGGACCGTCTCGACGCCGAGCTTCGAGTCGATGGTGTCGGCGATTTCGCCGGCCACCTCGTCGAGGCTCTCGACGGTCGGCCACCGCTCCTCGAGGGTCTCCTCGTTGAGGTCGATGCGGACGAGCATGTCCGCGACGTTCGTCGAGATGTCACCCAGCGCGAGGATGCGCGTCGCTTCGATCTGCCAGACGACCTCGTGGGCCTTCTCGCGGTCCTCGGCGTACTCGCCGTCGAGGTGCACCGTCATCATCGGCGTGTCGGGCGTCTTCCGGGCGTCCACCAGCTCGATGAGCCGCGGCAGTCCCTGCGTCACGTCGATTTCCGCGACGCCCGCGTAGTGGAACGTGTTCATCGTCATCTGCGTTCCGGGTTCCCCGATGGACTGGGCCGACACCGTGCCGACGGGGTCCAGTGGGTCGATACGCGTATCGAGATACTGGGACTCGACGGCCTGCGTGATGCTTTCGACCTGTTCGGTCGTGACCTCTTCGCGGGCCTCGACGGTCTCGTACACCTTGTCTTTCAGCCGTCGCGGCAGGTCGGTGTCCTCGACGATGGCTTCGATGTCGTCGGTAATCTCAGTCATCGGATTCCACCTCCGTTCCCGAGGCGGTTCGCCACGACTCCCCGTGTTCCGAGAGGTTCGTCGTCGGCTCCTGCAGGCCGAGGAATTCCTCGCGGGCCTGTTCGGTGTCGAACTCCTCTTCGACGATGCGGTCGGCGATGGACTCGACGTCGATGTCGAACTTCTCGTCGGAGGAGACCCGAACCGGCGAGGTGCCGTCCTCGCCGAACTCGAACTGGACGATGGTGTCGGAGGTGTC
>JBMCDV010000162.1:0-4246 GCA_048618255.1 Natronomonas sp.
GCTCGAAAGCTCGCGCGCTTCGACCTCGTCGACCTCCACCGCTCGGCGCGTGCGACCCCGCCCGGCATCGTGCTCGACCCTCACGCCGAGCAGGCGCTGTCGCCGGCCGATGCCAGCGAAAGCGATGCCCTCGTCGCTCTCGACTGCTCGTGGGAAACCGCCGAATCCGAGGCGTTCAAACTCGACGGCCCACACCGGGCGCTTCCCTTCCTCGTCGCCGCCAACCCGGTCAACTACGGGACGCCGTTCCAGTTGAACACCGTCGAGGCGTTCGCCGCGGCGCTGTGTATCCTCGGCGAGCGCGAGCGTGCCGAGGAACTGCTCGGGAAGTTCCGGTGGGGACACACGTTTCTGGAGTTGAACGACGAACCCCTCCGGCGCTACGCTGACTGTACGGATTCGGCCGAGATCGTCGCCGTCCAGGGGGAGTACCTCGACCGCGGCGAGACGTGAGTCACCACCGGAAGCCGACGGGGGCGGACGGCGGGTCGAGCGGACTCTGCGGCAGGCCCTCCTCGAGGTCCGTCGCGTTGTACGCCCCCGGTGCCACGTCGTTCGGCGTGTCGGAGTAGAACAGCGAGGCGAGCAGTTGGATGTGTCCACGGCCGACGCCGAGTTCGAACTGCCCGCCGCCGTACATCGAGATTCCGTTGGTTTCGCAATAGTCGATGGCGGCAAACAGTGACTCGACGGTGCCGAACCGCGAGGGCTTGATATTGAGCCAGTTCGGTTCGAACGGCAGCGCCTCGATGTCCTCGACGCTCGTTATCGGCGCGTCCCACGACAATCGGTCGGCGACCGACTCGAGGATTGGTCGCGTCTCCTCGGTCACCGCGGGGTCTTCGATGACCGCTTCGGGAAACGTTTCGACGATGCGGCGATAGAGGTCGGGGTCGACCGACCCATCGACGTCGGTTCCCTCGTAGTGACCCTTCAGGTCCAGCGTCCGGATGCCGCCGCGGTCGGCGACCGCCGCACAGAAGGCATCGTCCCACTCGGCGGTGGGGTCGAGTTTGAACTCCGCACCGGGGGCGACCGCCCGGATGTCGTCGAGTCGTTCGGGCGACTCAAGACGCGTGCTGACGACGAACCGAACCGGGTCGTACGTCCGGTCGAGAACGCTGCCGAGGTCGGTGTCGGCCTGTCGCAGCGCCAGATCCAGCGCCACGCTCTCGAAACCCCACCGACGGTAGTGGGCGTCGGCGGCGTTGGTCGGCGGTTCGGGGAACAGCGACAGCGCATCGAGATGCCTCGAGAAGGAATCGAGCGTGTACTCCCCCGACAGGTCGAGGCCGCCGTCGGCGTAGGCGTCCTGGAACAGTCGCTGGTCGTCGGCGTCGTAGCCCACGTCCTCGCCGCGGCCGGTCTCGCCGTCGCCGGACAGCGAAACCGTCGTGGAAACGCGCGTGAATCCACTCGAAACGTCGCGTTGGGCGGCCTCGAGCCCGTAACCGTCGACGACGAGCGGCAGGTCCGCGAGTCGGTCGTACATACCTCGGTTTCATCGGGGAGCCACCTAAACCCACGCGGCGGCGGGGCGAATCAGGGACACCGACGAAGGGAAAGGTTAAACGGTAGCGACCGCCTCCGAACGCGTATGGCTAGCTTCGAAGAGGCGGAAAAGCGCACCCTCGAGAAGATGATTTGCATGCGCTGTAACGCCCGAAACTCCAAGCGAGCGAAACGATGTCGGAAGTGCGGTTACAAGAAACTCCGTCCCAAGGCGAAGGAACGCCGCGCGGCCTAAGCCGGAATTCGTTTCTCTCGTCAATCGCGTTCGGTAGCCGTCGGCTCGGCGATGTGGTTCGTCGTCGCTACTCTTCGGGGTACTTCGGTTCCCGTTTCTCCGCTCGGCCGAGCGCCGTCTCCACCACGTCCCGAACGTCGCCGTGGAAGGTCTGACCGTGGCCGGCGTACATGTGCTCGACGCCGTCGCCCATCCGGTCGAGCAACGTCTCGATGCTCTCGATGAGCCGTTCTCTCGATTGGCCGGCCATATCGGTGCGTCCGAAACTGCCGTAGTCGAAGGCGCCGTCGTCGTGGACGACGACGTCGCCGCTGAACAGCGTCGTCTCCGAGACGAAGGAGACGTGGTCGTCGGCGTGGCCCGGCGTGTACACCACGTCGAAAGCCTCGTCGCCGATGAACACCTGCTCGCCGTCGTCGAGGTCGCTGGCCCGACGCGGGTGGTCGGCGTAGGCGTACAGCGGCGCGTCGAAGGCGTCCAACACGGCGTCGAGTTGGGCGACGTGGTCGCCGTGCTGGTGGGTCAACACGACGGCGTCGAGGTCGTCGGTGTGTTCTCGAATGACGTCGACGACCCCATCCATCGCCCCCGCGTCGACGAGTACCGTCCGGTCACCGTCGACGAGATACGCGTTGCAAGTGAACGTCTCCGCGTCCGCGGTCACGTTGGTTACGTCCATACCGACGCCACACGCTGCGGCGTATTGATGCTGGCGGCACCGAAGCCGACCGCTCGAAGCGGCGTACCATTTACAATCGTGAAACACGTACCCACGGCCGGATATGGGGTTCGGAAGCTACGACGAATCCGAACAGGAAAACCAGGAGTTCGACACCGACATCGAGGAATCCGACCAGTCGACGCTGCCCACCCACGACGGCGAGGTCGAATTCGAGTACGACGACGCCTCCAGCGAGGACCTCCTGGAGACGTTCGAGCAAATCAAGGAGACCTGAGGTGAAACCCGGCCGCCGCGCGCTCGGCATCGCGGAATCCTACCGCGGCACCGACGACGGCGCGAGCAGTACTCTCGGCGGCGCCGTGGTCCGTGCCAGTCGGGTCGTCGATGACTTCGTTTTCGGGTCGTGTACCGTCGGCGGCAGCGACGCCACCGACGCCGTCGTCGACTGCTGGCGTCGCCTCGACCGCCCGGACGTTCGGTACGTGTTCGTCGCCGGCGTCGCCCTCGCGTGGTACAACATCCTCGACCTCGAGACGATTCACGAGGTGACCGACCGACCCGTCGTCGCCGTCTCCTTCGAGGACAGCGAGGGACTCTCCGACGCCATCGAAGACGCCTTCGAGGGCGCCGAGCGCCAACGCCGTCTCGATGGCTATCGAGCGCTGCCGGAGCGCCGGCGAATTACGGTCGACGGTCAGGACCTCTTCGTCCGGAGCGTCGGTTTCGACGCCGGCGACGCCGACGATGTCGTCGCGGCCTACACTCACGAGCGGCGACCCGAACCGCTTCGGGTGGCGAAACAGGCTGCACGTCGCGTCGACGCCATCCGCGGCGGGACCGACGGCGGTGGGTTCCGGCGGGATTAACTCGCCGCCCGACGACCGACCGGCATGGACGACACCGCAGTTCACGATTGCACCCGATGTGAGGAGTTGTGTGCCTCCCGGAGCAGAATCGTCAACGGCGTCGGGGCGACCGACGCAGAGTTGCTGTTCGTCGGCGAGGCACCGGGGGCACAGGAGGACGCCGAGGGCGAACCGTTCGTCGGCCGTTCCGGCGACGTACTGACCGAGGCGCTCCGGGACCGCGGGCTGGCACGTCGGGACGTTCGCATCACCAACTGCGTTCGCTGTCGACCGCCGGAGAACCGCGACCCGACCGTCGAGGAACGGGAGAACTGCCGGGAGTACCTCGAGCGGGAAATCGATATCGTCGACCCTGCTGTCGTCGTGACGCTCGGAAAGGTGCCGTCAGAGCATCTGCTGGAGCGGTCGGTCGCGGTGACGAAGGAAGCCGGCACACTCCACGACGCCCGCATCGCCGGGTCGACGCGGCGACTCCTCGTCTGTGTCCACCCCGCAGCGACGCTGTACGACCCCAGCCAACGGGAGACGTTCGACGACGCCCTCGACGAAGCGCTCGCCCTCGTCGACGACGAGGGGAGCGACGGCCAGTCCCGACTCGAGGATTTTTAGCTGAATTGAGGCGCTAAGCCCACTTCCTCAGCGAGCGCCGACCGAACGGGAGGCGCGAGCAGGGAGGGGATACAGCGCCGCGCAGTTCTCATACACGATTCGGTGGCAGGCACATAAGCCCACGCAATCACAACATATTTGCAGTAGGGTAGCATAATATTGGCAGAACCCAATGGAGTATGACCTCGACTCAGGAGCGCACTCGACGTATTCCCTTCATTACCACCTGATACTCACCACAAAGTATCGGCGCGGAGTGCTAACCGAGGAGCGAACCCAATTCATTCACGAGGTCATCAGCGGGTTCACGGACAACTACGGTGTCGAACTGACGAACCTCGA
>JBMCDV010000163.1:0-4238 GCA_048618255.1 Natronomonas sp.
AGTCACCGACGTACCAGAGGTAGTCGACGGACTCCTCGCGGGCGTCCGTGACCTCAAAGTCGAGGTCGTCGGCCCAGTCGCCGCGGTCGGTCGGCGAGTCGCCGAAGGTGTTGCCCTTCGTCATCACGTTCTGGAAGACGTCCTGAATCTGGGGGCGAACGTCGCCCTGGTCGACGAGTTGGCGGTTTAGCCGAGTGAAGCTATTGAGGTGCTCTATCTCGACCGGGCAGGCGTCCATGCAGGCCATACAGGCCATACAGGACTCCATCGTCTCCGTGTCTATGACGCCGCCGTCGGCGATGATTTCCTCGGTGTCGCCACCGGCGTCCAGCGACTCCCGATACTCCTTGAGGTCGAGAATCACGTCACGAGGGTCCAGCGGCCGGCCGGAGGCGTTGGCGGGACAGACGGACGAACAGCGACCGCACTTCGTACAGGCGTCCTGGTCGAGCATCTCCTTCCAGGTGAAGTCGTCCATGGATTCGGCGTTCGTCGCATCGAGGTCCGAGGGCACGCCCGGCAGTCGCGCGCCAGCCTTCTCGTCGCGGGCGACGATGTTGGCGAACGAGGAAATCATGTGGAACGGTTTGGCGTACGGAATCGCCGCGAGGAAGACGAACGCGAGCAGGGTGTGGGACCACCACGCGATGGGGTACACCGTCCGGACCATCGCGGCGTCCATGCCGATGCCCTGCAGACCCAGCGCCGTCGCCCAGCCGACGAAACTCACCGTCTCGTGGGCGGGGAAACCGGCGCCGAGGATACGGAGACCCTCGAGGAGGAACCCGCCGACGCCGATGAGGAACAGCGACCACACGAGGAAGGCGTCCTCCCAGTTGGTGTGTTTGCCCCACAGGCGGTCGTTTCGGGTGACGTAGCGCCGCCACAGCGCGATAGCGAGGCCGACGACGAACAGCAGGCCGAGCGCGTCGGTCACCAGCGAGTAGGAGAGATAGAAATCACCGACGAAGAAGGAATCACCGACGACGATGCGGTAGAAGTCGATGTCGATGAAGAGGATGGTCGTCGCGATGAGCAGCGTCAGAAAGCCCCAGAGGATGAAGGCGTGCATGAGGCCGCCGACCAAATCGCGGTTGAACTGTTTCTCGTTCGATGCGACGATTTTCGCCGCGCTGACGACCCGCCCGGGGAGGTCGTCGAGCCGGTCGAACCAGTCCTCGGACCCTTCGGCGTAGCGCGCGAAGCGCTGATAAACGCCGATAGCGAGGACGAGTACCGTCAACGTGGCGAGGAAGTAGAAGACCGCCTTCTGGACAGGACCGATGAGCCAGTAGGTCTCCCGTGTGACCTCACTTCCCGCCTGAAGCGCCATGGACATACGGCAATAGGCAGGAGCGTATCCGCTTAAGTTTTGTTACACGGAACCGCCGTACAGCGCTGTTGTGGCAAAATTTGGCTTTCGACTACCCGTTCAGACGACTGTCATGACGGCGACGACGAGGAAGCACCCGGCGACGACGAGCGCCGGAGCGTCGAGCCACGTGAATCGAAGCGGCGGCAGCGTCGGGTTCCACGCGAAACACCGGGCCTGCAGGGCGTCGGCGAACCGCTCGGAGCGGTCGAAGGCGCCGTCGAGCGCCGACAACAACACCGACGCGATGCGTTCGTGGACGGGGCGTTCGGTTCCGAGTCGCGCACGCTGGGCGTCGCGAATCCGGGCGAGGTCGGCCTGCAGTACGGGCAGGAACCGGAAGACGAAGGCGACGCTCATCCCGAGGAACTGCCCGGTTCGGCCGGGGACGTATCGCTGAACGACCGCGCGGGACTCCCGGACCGGCGTCGTCCGGACGTAGGCGGCGCTGACGGCCAGCACGAGCAGGATTCGGTAGGCCGCAAGCGCCGGGGCGACAGCGTCATCGACGACGACCCACGGCGACCCAAGCGTCAGCGACTCGACAGCCGGTGCGGCCGCCAACAGCGGGAGGACGTATCTCAGCTCCGAGAGGGCCGTCCACGGTGACGTCGCGGCGACGGCGAGCATACCGACGGCGACGACGGACAGCACCGCCAGACCGCGAGGCGTCGTGTAGGCGAAGGCGGCCGCAACGAAGCCGATTTGGACGGCGAGTTTCGAGCGAGGGTCGAGACGGTGGGCCAGCGAGTCGCCGGGTTCGTAACTCAGCACGGTCGCACGTCGAGTTGGGCGAGTCGGTCACGGGCCGTCTCCGGGTCGGCGTCCAGGGCGATGTGACCCTCCGAGAGCGCGACGATGCGGTCGGCCCGCTTGAGTACGTCCCGGAGGTCGTGAGTGACGACGACGATGCTCGTTCCAGCACTCGAGAGCTCATCGAGGTGTTCGAGGACGGCCCGTCGCGCCGGCCAGTCCAGCCCCGCGAACGGTTCGTCCAACACGAGGTGGTCGGGGTCCATCGCGAGTGCCCCCGCGATGGCGACGCGGGCCTGTTCGCCGCCGGAGAGGCGGTCGACGCGCTCGTCGGTTCGGTCGGCCATGTCGACGGCTTCCAGCGCCGACTGCACCCGGTCGTCGATTTCGGCCCGCGTGAGGCCGAGGTTCTCGGGGCCGAACGCGACGTCCGCGCCGATGGTGGCGGCGACGAAACAGTCCCGCGGATTCTGAAACACCATTCCGACGGCCGTCCGTGCGGCGACGAGGTCGTCTGCGACCGGCCGACCGTTGACCGACACCTCGCCGTCGTCCGGTTCCAACAGGCCGTTGAAGTGTCGGACCAGCGTGGTCTTTCCGGAGCCGTTGGCACCCGCGAGGACGAGAAACTCGCCGTCTTCGATGGTCAGCGAGACGCCGTCGAGGGCCGCCGTCTCCCCGTAGCGGTGGACGAGACCCTCGGTTCGAATCATGCCGTCTTGAGGCGGTCGCTGTGGACGATGCCGACGGCGGCAGCGATTTTGACGACTTCGGCGGGGACGAAGTACACGCCCGCGTTGACGATGGCCGTCGTCCACGTCACGTCGAGGTAGTACCAGTAGACGGGGATGCCGAAGGCGTAGACGAGCGGAACCGCGAGTGCCATCCCGGCGATGAGACGGCCGGCCGAGATGGATTTCGGCGCTTTCGGTTCGAGGCCGCCGTGGACGACGACTCCGACGAGAGCGGCCGCGAAGGGGTACGACAGCAGGTAGCCGCCGGTCGCACCGAAGAAGACGCCGAGACCGGCCGACCCCTGTGAGAACACCGGCACGCCGAGGGCACCCGCAAGCAGGTAGACGACCATCGCTGCGGCCCCCCACACCGGACCGAGGAAGATGGCCGCGAGAAACACGCCCAGCACCTGCAGAGTCACCGGCACGGTCGGCGTGAGCGGGTTCGGGAACGATACGTAGGCGAAGGCGCCCATCAACGCCGCAAGCAGGGCGACGCGGGCGATGTTCAGCGTCATCTCCGACCCGACGAGGTCGACGTCGGTTGTCGATGTGTTAGCCATACTCCCCCCGATTACGTCAACCGCCTTTTGTGTATCGGTCGACGGCGCGTTCGGGAACAGGCTTATGTACTCAGACCCGGTTAATACGAATTCGAGATGGACGAAAAAACCGAGGAGTTACGGGATATCTTCGTCGATATCACCGACGAGGACACCGTTACCGAACGGCAGTCCGAGTCCCGTGGCTCGCTCACCGGCGAGACATCGACCGAGGGGCTCGCCACCATCGTCGCCGAGATGCGGGAGGTCTGTGGGTTCGACACGTCGCTGGACGACGAGGCGCTGGTGGCGATCGTCGAGCGGTTCTACGCCGGCGACTCCGACGCCGACATCGCCGAGGCGCTCGACGTGGACCGACGGACCGTGTTCCGGGGCCGTCTCGATTTGCACCTCCTTCGGGAGCGCGACACCGACGCTCCCTTCGACCTCGAGACTCTCCGTGAGTTCCTCGCCGAGGGCCGGCCGACGAGCGACATCGCCGAGGAGTTCGACGTCTCCGAGTCGACCGTCCGGCGGTACCGTCGGGTCGTCGACGCCAGAGACGAGAGTCGGCGTGTCAGCGGCCGGTTCCGCAGCGAGTTCGAGGACCTCATCGCCACGGCCGACCTGAGCCAACAGCTCACGACCGACGTACAGGACGACGGTCTAGAGGAGGCAACCGAGAGCATGGAGACCAACGTACAGTTCTGAGGACGGCCCGCAACCGACGCGAGGGCGGCGAGGGGGTCAGTCCGTCGGCTTTCCGTGAGACGAAATAGTCGCAACCCGGCGCCGTCAGGTCGAAGCGCTGAATACGCGGCAGGGAAATGTTGAAAC
>JBMCDV010000164.1:0-4233 GCA_048618255.1 Natronomonas sp.
CTGGTAGTAGTCGTAGTAGGAGACGAAGTACTCGACGGCGTTGTCCGGGAAGAGGTTCCGGAACTCCTCGTACAGTTGGGCCGCAAGCGTCTTGTTGTGGGCGAGGACGAGCGTCGGCTGTTGGAGTTCCTCGATGACCCACGAGACGGTGTTGGTCTTTCCCGAGCCGGTGACGCCCAAAAGCGTCTGTTTCTCGGCGCCGGCTTCGTAGCCGTCGACGAGTTTGCGGATGGCCTCGGGTTGGTCACCCGCCGGGTCGAATGGCGCCTCGACCTCGAACCGTCGGGCGGCGTCGGGACGGTCGGGCTGTAGCGGGCCGGTGTCGCTCATTACCGAGTGGTGGGCGTCGGGACACTTGAGGCGAACGCTCGCGGCGACGGGCCGAGTCGCTTCGTGGGCGTTAACCCCTCCGGCGACCAACGCCGACCATGAGCGTTCGCGCGGAGTTCGACGAGTGGGCCACCGACGGCCGCGACAAGGGCATGGAACAGCGCCACTGGCACACCGCGAAGCACGTCCTCGGGCGGATGCCAATCGAGTCCGGCGATACCGTCCTCGATTTGGGCTGTGGCAGCGGCTACGCCGCCCGCGCGATGTGTGAGGCCAAAGACGCCGGCCGAGCCTACGGTCTCGACGGCGCGCCCGAGATGGTCCGAAACGCACTCGCCTACACCGACGACGACGCAGTCGGATACGTCGTCGGTGACTTCCAGTCGCTGCCGTTCGTCGACGACAGCATCGACCACGCCTTCTCGATGGAGGCGTTCTACTACGCGCCCGACCCCGTCGGCGCACTCGAGGAACTCCGCCGCGTTCTCCGTCCCGGCGGGACGTTCTACTGTGCGGTGAACTACTTCGAGGAGAGCGAACACACCCACGCCTGGCAGGAGAACATCTCAATCGAGATGACGTTGTGGGGCTACGAACGGTACCGGGAGGCGTTCCGGGAGGCCGGCTTCCACGTCGCCGAACAGGACACCATCCCCGACAGGGAAACCGAGATTCCGCCGGAAAGCGAGTTCCCGACCGACGACTGGGAGAGTCGGGAAGCGATGGTCGAACGCTACCGCGAGTACGGGACGCTTCTGACCGTCGGCGTCGCGCCGTAAAACGCGGTAGTCAGTAACTCCTGGGTAGCCCCAGCACGTGCTCGCCGAGGTAGTTCAACGCGAGTTGCTGGGTGATGGGGACGAGCCGAGTCAGCCGCGCCTCCCGGAAGTATCGCTCGACGTCGTACTCGCGGGCGACGCCGAACCCGCCGTGAGTCTGGACCGCGGCGTCGGCGGCGTCGAAGGCCGCCTCGGCGGCGAGGTACTTCGCGACGTTGGCTTCGGCGCCGGCGGCATCCCGCGGGAGGTCGTCGAGGCGGCCGGCGGCGTCGTAAATCACTTTCTTCGCCGCCAGCAGGTCGGCGTAGGCAGCGGCCAGCGGGTGCTGGATGGCCTGATTGGCGCCGATTGGCCCGCCGAACACCTCCCGCTCGCTGGCGTACTCGATACCCCGTTCGAGTGCGACCTCGCCCAATCCGAGACACTCCGCGGCGATGACGACCCGCTCCTCGTTGAGGCCGTCGAGCATCTGGTAGAACCCCTCGCCTTCCGCTCCGATGAGGTTCTCCGCGGGTACCCGGACCCCGTCGAACCACAGTTGGTAGGCGCCGACGGCCCGACTCGCGGTCTTGGGAATCGACTCGAGTTCGAGGCCGTCGTCGTAGGCGTCCTCGAGGTCGACGAGGAACATCGAGATGCCCTCTGTGCGTTTGTCGACCGAGTCGCGGGGGGTCGTCCGCGCCATCAGGAGGAGGTAATCGCTGGCTTCGACGCGGGAAATCCAGATTTTCGCCCCGTCGACGACGTACGCCTCGCCGTCCTTCCGCGCCCGGGTCTCCATCGCCGTCGAATCCGACCCGGCGTTGGGTTCCGTCAGGCCGAACGCCTGAATCCGAACGTCTCCCGAAGCGACCTTCGGCAGCAGGTCGGCTTTCAGCGACTCGTCGGCGTATTTCACCAGCGGCACCGAGTTGTACACCCCGCCGTGAATCGCCTGAGCGGCGGCGAACCCGCCGCCGCTGGCCGCGATTTCCTCCATCATGACGACGGCTTCGGCCGTCGACATCCCCGCGCCGCCGTCGGCTTCGGGAACCAGGATTCCGAGCCAGCCCTCCTCGGCCAGCGTGTCGACGAACTCGTGGGGGTATTCGCCCGTTCGGTCCTTCTCGCGCCAGTACGCGTCGTCGAACTCCTCGCATATCTCCCGGATGTTCCGGCGGACCAGCCGCTGTGTTTCGGTGAGGTCGACGGAGTCCCGCCAGTCGTGTGGCATAAGGTGACGTGGCGACCAGCGGGCAAAAAGACGTGGTTCGGGGAACGCCTCGTCAGTTCTCGTAACGCTCGCCTGCTGCGATGGCGATTTCCAGCCAGTTCTCCTCGGGCGGCAGCGGGCACTCGTAGGCGTCGCTGTACGCACAGAACGGGCTGTACGCGAGGTTGAAATCCAGCGGCACGGTCGCGCCGTCTTTCAGTTCTCCCTCGGCGTGCAGTTCCATGTACCGACCCGCCGGGTAGGTCTGCTGGCCGGTCGTCTTGTCGCGGAACGGGACGAAAAGCGAGTTCCCCTCGTGGTCGACGCGCTGGTAGGCGACGAGGGTGTGCTCGTCGATATCGCCGCTGGCGTCGGGCGCCTCGAAGTGAATCCGAGCGGCGCGTTCGTACAGTTGCTCGCCCTCGGCAGTCGTCTCCATCGTCACCGTCTCGCCGTCGTCGACGAGTTCGACCGTCGCCTCGACGCGGTAGGCGGGGTCGGGGTCGAAGTACGCGAGGCCGTCGAAGCCCTCGCGCTCTTCGGGCGGGAGCGGCGACTGCCGCGAAGTGGCGAACTGCTCGTCCTTCTCGGCGCGGTAGGATTCCAGTTCCTCGCGCCACGCCTCGGTGTCGAACTCCATACCGGACCGTCGGGAGTCGGACGGATAAGCCGCCCGGCACTCGGGTGCCATCCGCCGCTACCCGCCGCTGGCGAACCGGTCGAGGAGTCGAACCCGGAGGCCGTTCGCGAGAAGCGCCGCTAACGCACCTTCGACGGCGTGAATCGGTACCGCGAGGACGAACAGCGCAATCGCACGGAAGCCGTACTGGGCCGCGAACACCGAATCGAAGCCGAAACCGAGCCGCCACGACGCGTACGACCCGTAAGCGAACAGCACGACACAGGCCGCCGCGCCGCCGAGTGCGCCCGCCAACAATCCGTTCGACATGGCGTTGCCGTAGCGGTCGGTCAACCCGCCGGCGACGAGACCCGCCAGCAGGCCGCCGAGATACACCTCCCGACGGATTTCCAGTCGAAGCAACCCCGGAAGGAGGACGGCCAACAGCGCGGCGGCTCCGAGGAGCGTCGGCCGCCAGTTCACGTCGAAGGCGGGTCGCAGCGAGCGTTCGCGGACCATCGGACCGAGTTGGTTCCCGACGGCAAATAAACCCACGGCCGGGCCGTTCGACACGTCTTTAGGCGAAGACGCGTCACTCCCGGTGTGTCCCACGACGCCGAGGAGTCGAGCGGGAGCGGCGACGGAAGCGGCGCGACTGTCGGGAGGGCCGACGAGGCCGACGGCCCCGACTGGCGGCCCATCTTCGGCCACGACGAGCCCTACGACGACCAAATCGACGGCATCGAGACGGCCGTCGAGACGGCCCGCGAGGGCGGCTTTCTCGCCCTGGAAGGTGCCTGCGGCACCGGCAAGACGATGCTGGCGTTGACGGCCGGCATCAACCTCGTTCGCGACCCCGATTCGACGTACGAGCGCGTCTTCGTCCTCACGAGCGTCAAACAGCAACTCCGGCAGTTCGAGGAGGACCTCCGGACGATTAACGCGAACCTGCCCGACGACTGGCACCCCATCTCTGCGATGACGCTCGTGGGGAAAGCCGACGTGTGTCCGTACAACCTCGCGGGCGCCGGCGGCATCGACGAGACGAACGTCTACGAGCGCTGTGAGGGCCTCCGCGAGCGCACTCGTGGGTTGACCGACGAGACGACCGCCGATTCGCTGGCGGCACAGGCCCGCAGCCAGCAGGTCGGACTGGGCGATTCCGGAAGCGGCGCTTCGTATCTGGAGGCGGCCGACGAACCGACGCCGTATCCCCGAGAGATGCCCGAGGCCGGCGACAGCGGCGTCGAGTACTGCCCCTTCTACGCGCAGTACCTCGCGGACCTCCCGGAGGACGGCGACCCCGTCGAAGC
>JBMCDV010000165.1:0-4182 GCA_048618255.1 Natronomonas sp.
GGTCGGTACTCATACTCGACGGTTGGGTCTCGCCACCGAAGCCAACTGGCCCGAACATGTTCGAAAGAGCATCCGAGAGCGCCCGGAGGGCGTGAGCGGTTCTCCGTGCACCGAAGGCGCACGGGACCGAGGCCCGACCGGAGGGAGGGCCGACGTGTCTTTTTCATCGACGTTTTTCCCGAGTCGGCGGAGCCGACCCGTGGAAAAAGGTCGTCTAGAAGTATCGCTCGACGATTTTGTCGGCGGTTCTGGCCGCGAGCGCCTGACCGGTGTTGGTTGGGTTCGGGCCGCCGATGCCGTTGGCGAGTGCGGAGTGGTCGGCGACGAACAGCCGGCCGACATCGTAGGCCTCACAGCCGGTGTCGACGACTTTTCCCATCGCCATCGTCGAGTGGATGTGCAGCGCCGTCGGCGGCGAATCCGAGCGGTGGACGTGGTCGGCGCCGGCTTCCCGGAGGATGTCGGTGGCGATTTCCGCCAGTTCATCGCGGCGTTTCACGTCGCCCTCGCTGGGGACGTAGTTGATTTGCGGGATGGGGCCGTGTTCGTCTTCGGCGCCTGGAGCGACGGAGATGCCGTTGCGCTTGTGCGGGCGGTCGTCGGTGACGACGAGGATGGGCAGCGCCTGCCGGTAGCGGGCGAGCAATCGCTTCAGTTCGGCCCCCGCGAGTCGGCCCTGGGTGTCCCACGGCGCGTCGCTGAGGTCGTTGCTGAAGGTGAACCCGGAGGCCGAGGCGCCGAAGCCGAGGATGGCGGCGATGCCGGGGCCGGACCCAGTCGTCTGGAGCATTCCGACGCCGGGGTAATCGAAGCGGGCGGCGATGTTCTGTCCCTCCTGGGGGTCGATGGTGGGTTTGCCGACGGCGTCTTCCAGCACCGACTCCTCGAAGAACCCCATCACGTTGTCGCCGAAGTGAAGCGTCATCCCCTTGCCGACCCACTCGTTTCGGGGCAGCGAGGAGTTGAGCCACAGTCGCGGCGTCTCGACTGCGCCGGCGGCCAACACGACCGTATCGGCGGCGACGGTTTCGGTGTCGCCGGACCACGTGTCCCGGAACTCGACGCCGGTCGCCTCGGGAGCGCCGCCGATGGAGTCGTCGGTGAGCACGTCCGTGACGAAGGCGTTCGGCCGGATGGAGACGTTGCCGGTGTCGAGGGCGCGGGGGACGAAGCCGATGGCGGAGGTCTTCTTGGCGGTCTCCTCGTAGGGCGCACCGCGCGGGTGTGGGTTGCCGGCGATTTCGGCGGCAGCGAGGGTGTGTCCCTCCACCGGGTCGACCGCGTCGAGGTCGTCGGGATGTCGGAAGTTCCCCTCGTAATCGTTGTCGTGGCGGAGTTTCTCGTCGGGTTGGGCGATGGCGTTCGGCTGTGGTCGATACCCCGTTTCGGTGACGTTCGCCTCGTCGATGAGGTCGTAACCGGCGGCCTCGGCGCCGCGGAAGAACAGCTCCTCTTTGGCGGTGACCGGCGCCGGCGAGACGCCGAGGACGTCCTCCAGTTCCCGGTAGTACGGCAGGAGGTCCTCATAAGAGAAGTCGTCGGGCCAGTGGTCCTGTTCGTCGATGGCCGCCGGGTACGCGCGTGGGTGATTCCCGGTGTAGATGAGCGTCGTGCCGCCGACGCCGGAGGCCTGCAGGGCCGCACCCGAACCGGGGAACTTCCGGAACCACAGGCCGCGTTCGTGGTCGGCCGGGCCGAACAGGAGTTTCTGTGCCATCTCCAACTCCCGGGTCGTGAACTGCTCGTCGAGCAGTTCACCCGAGAGGTCCGCGACGCTGTCGGACAGTTCGCCGCCGGGGTCCTCGGAGGGGTCGGGCCACTGCTCGTTGCCGTAGAACGGGCCGGCTTCGAGGACGAGCACGTCGAGACCGGCGGCGCCGAGTTTCCACGCGGCGACGGGACCGTCCCCGCCCGCACCGACGATGACCACGTCGTAGCTGTCTTTCACCATCAGTTGCCCACCCCCAGCAGGCTGCCGAAGACGCCGTCGACAGCGATGTCGGCGGGGTCGGAAATGTCGCCGTCGGTGGCGCTGTCGGCGTCGGTCAAATCACCGTCAGCCACGTCGCTGTCGGTCACGTCGCCGTTCAGCGACGACACCGCGTCTCCGAGCGGGCCGTCGGCTGCGGGTTCGCCGTCGGTCGAAAACGGCTCCTCGTACCCCGAGGTGTCGTAGTCGTCGCTGTCCTCGAAGGAACCGGGACTGCCGTACAGCTGTTTCGGCGGTCCGCGGCCGGTGACGGCGGTGTCCCAGACCCCGCCCGCGCCGAGCGAGGAGTTCGGCGCCCCCCAGTAACCACGCAGGGCGGCGGCGCCGTCGATGACGCCGGGGAAGTCGGTCTGGTCCCAACTGTCCACGTCGGGGGAGAACGCTCGTTCGCTCGGCGGCGCGGTGATGTCCTCGTAGCCCTGCCACTCGCTGTAGTAGACGACCTCGGTGAAGCCGACGACGAGTTGGCCGACGAGCGCCGCGTCGGCCTCGGTGAGCGGCCCCGGGAACTCGGCGGTGTCGAACTCGATGCTGTCGAGTCCCGCGATGGCTCGCAGTCGGTCCTCGCGTGAGAGGGCGGCGAAGAGGCTCTGTTCGAGAACCGACTCGGGGTCGTCGGTGAGGCGGTCGAGTTCGAGCAAGTCCGTCGGCTCCAGCAGTTCGACGACGCGGTCGACGCTCGGCGGTTCGTCGTTCTCGCCCGTGGCGACGAGTTTGGCAGCGCCGACATCGAGGACGACGGCGACGGCCTCCGCCAGCCGCATGTTGCCCGCTTCGCCGACCGTCGGCACGCCGAAGGAGAACAGTTCGTTGATGAACGTGACGAGGTACTCGTCGAGTCCCACCGACAGCCCGCCCGGAACGTGTTCGGGACCAAGTTCCGATTCCAACTCGGGCGTCCGCGGAACGACCGAATCGACGACGGCCCGGTAGGTCGCACGCGTGTTCGGCGTCGTTTCCGGCGGCTGTGGCTGCGCCGACGCGGGCGACGACAGCATCGACCCCACACCCAACGCCCCCAGACCGCGAATCAGGGTTCGACGGTCGGTTGAAAACTCTGCCATAGTTAACAATTCATATCGGCCCACCATCATATATCTTCGGCGGTAGCATGACGGCTATTCAAGTGGAACAGCGCCGTAGCGGCCGGTTACGACCCGGTTCGGTCGACGACAGGGCCGACCGTTCGGTGTCGGCCTCGAAGTGACGCGGGGGAACGTACTACTATACCGGCCCCGTTACAGCCGCCGATGGGATTCCGAGACCTCCAGCGAGGGGTACTCGGCGGGCTGGCCGGCGGGAGCCTCGCGATTGGACTGCCGTGGCAGGGTGTCCTGCGTGCGGCCCGCGGCTCCGTCGAATCGGACGCCTCCGGCCTCGTGTTGGCCGTCGTCGCCACCGTCCTCGTCGAATCGCGGGCGGTGAGCGAGGCCCTGACGTGGCTGTTGGTGCTCGGCGTCCTCTACGCCTACACCGACGTGGTGTATCTCAGCCGGATGGACGCGTTCACCGACCGATGGGGGTTCCGGCTCCTCACCGCCGCCGTCGCGGGCGGGTTCGCGGTGTCGGTCCGGTACGTCTCAGGCGGGTTGGGAATCGCTGTCTCGCTTCTCGTCACGTTCGGCTCCCTCGCCGTGTTTTGCGTGTATTTGTGGCGCATCGACGTGGACGTGTTCGACCCGGAAGGACCCGTCCTCGAACTCCTCGCGCGGATGTCCTCGGCGACGCCCGAAGAACTCCTCGAGGAGTTAGCGGAGGCGACGGGTGTCTACCAGCGCGTGGTGGCGTGGTCGTTCTACGGTGCGCCGGCGATGATATTCACCGTGTCGTGCCTGCTTCTCGGCATCGTTATGTTGGCGCTGGTGCGGATGTATCCCTTGCCGGAACTGACGGTGCTGGCGGTGTTCACGCTCGGTGTCGTCGACTCACTGGCGCCAATCGAGGTTTCCGAGCGGCTTCGGTCGGGTCTGCACATCGAGGAGCGAATCGTCTCGCCGCTCGCGGCGGCGACGGCGACCATGCGTGGAATCGCGCTGACGATACTGTGTGTGGCGCAACTCTTGTTTTCGGGGCTCGTCTTCGTCATCGCCACGGGGTTGGTACTCCGTCTCGGGACGTACGACGTCTGGGCGACACTCCCTGGGTATCTGGAGAGCGCCGGCACCGTAGCCGCGGTCGTCCTCGTCGGTCGG
>JBMCDV010000166.1:0-4168 GCA_048618255.1 Natronomonas sp.
GTGTTGGGTCGAGAGCTCGGATTGTAAAATCGAGCCAGCCGCTTACATGTAGGCGGCGTCCCAGCGAGTCGGCTTCAGTTGGTTGCCACAGGATTCACACTCCAGTCGCCCCATCGAATCCATCGACAGGACGAGCGACTCACACGAACCGCAGTAGTAGCCGTACTTGTTCTCCCGGTCCTCCTCGGAGTAGACGGTGTAGAAGGCGCCTTTCGAGCCGCGGTCGGAGTCGCTTCGGTCGACGTACAGTTCGCGGTCATCGACGACGATGGGCTGGATTTCCGAGCCCTCGTGGTCGACGTAGATGTTCTCTACGAAGGCGGTGCCGTCGATTTCGACGGTACCCTCACCGACTTTCGTGAGTCCGCGTTTCTCCCAGAACCGGTTGCCCTCGGTGTTGTCCGCGAGAACGAGTCCGCGGATGGTCTGGGCGCCGGCGTCTTCGAGTCGCTGGCGGGTCTCCTCGTAGAGGGCGTGTCCGATTCCCTGTCCGCGGTACATCGCGGCGACGTGGAGCCAGTGGATATCCCCCCTGCTGTCGACGAGTGCGCTCTCGGAGAACGCCACCGGGTCGCCGTCCTCCTCGGCGATGAGAAGCAGCACCTCGTCGTCCTCGAGCTTCTCGGTGAAGCTGTCGACCCCGTACCACTGTCGAATCGCGACCTCGATGGTGCTCGGGCTCAACGAGTAGGACGCTTCCATCGACCGGAGTGCGATAGACCGAATCGTCGGGCCGTCGTCCGCCGTTGCTTCGCGTACCTCCATACACGCGAGGTACGACCCGCGGTGTCATAAAACCGAACGCCACCGCTAAACGTTGCACAGATGTACACTGGTGGACCGGGAACCGGGACGAAAAGCCGATTCCGAGCGGGCGTCACTCCATTGCGTAGCGCTCGGGCACGTAGGCGGCGAACGGTTCGGGGACGTACCGGAACACCTTCGGCGCGAGGTCGGCGAGTCTGCGCCGAAGCGTGACGTACGCCACTGCCACCCCGAGTGCGGCCGCGATAGCCCACACGAAGGGGCCTTCGACGACCAACAGGAGCGGCACACCGACCGCGGCCGACAGCGCGAGGTCACCGGGCGAACCGTCGTAGGCGACCGCCCGACGGGGGGCGAGCCACTCCTTGCGAGTGTGGTCGTACACCGCCCGCTCGGAGGTCCCTTCCCACGGCCGGAGTTCGAGGCCACCACCGTACACGTCCATCCGACAGTGGAGCGCCGCACCCAGCAGGAACAGGGCGACGGCGACCGAAACCGGACCCGTCCAGACGAACGCAGCGAGGGCTGCCGGCACCGCCGCAATCGGGTACAGCGTCGGGTAGTGCAGCGTCTTCCGGTGGCCCGAATACAGGTCGAGGTCGGGGAAGATTCCGCCGAGGAGCCCGCCGAGAAGCGCCGCTGGCGCCAGCTCCGGGGCGTACACCGCAAGCGGCGCCGCGAGCGCGAGCCCGACGAGCGCGTGTGTCGGCAGCATCATACGGTTCGAAAGAGGCGGTTCGGAGACATAAGCACATCGGGGAGTGTGCCACCATCTCACCCGCCCCTCGACATGCTGTGACATTGTCGTAAGCCTAAAGAGTCGAACCTGCCTTTTTTCGGGCAAGATGACCGACGCATTCGACTCTTTCGTTCGGAGGGGGATACATGGGTGTTGAAATCAGGGAATCGCCCGTCTCCGATGACGAGTTCGAGGAGATGAAGCAGTTCGTCCACGATTACCTCGCAGCGAGCGTCGAGGCCGAAGACGAGGGCGGACGGATGCGGTGGTACCCGTGGCACTCCGCGGAGTACCGGTACAACCACATCCTCAACGTGACCGAACTCGCCATCGAAATCGCCGAAAAGGAGGGTGCGAACGTCGACGTGACCCGCGTCGCGTCGCTGTTTCACGACATCGCGAAACTCGAGGCGGACCAGGACGTCCACGCCGAGGCGGGCGCCCGCGTCGCCCGCGAGTACCTCCGCTCGCGGACCGACTACCCCGAATCGTTCATCGAGCAGGTGTGTGACGCCGTCGAGACCCACTCCTATGAGGGCGACCTCGAGAACGTGCCGCTGGAGACCCAGTGTCTCATGGAAGCCGACCTACTCGACAAGGTCGGTGCCAACGGGACGACGCTGATGTTGCTTCGGATGGGCTATGAGGCACGGACCCACATGGACGCAAACGAGATGGTCGGCCGCGTCCTCGAACGCGGCGAAGACGCCATCTCTCGGGTCCGTTCGGACACCGCAGAGAGCATCGCCCACCAGCGAATCAAGCGCGTTCGGTGGTTCAAGGAGTGGCTGGAGGGCGAAATCAACGAGATGGAGTCGCCGGATCCCGACACGGACCTCCTATAAGACGAGGGCGTCGGCGAGGAAGTACACCCCGAATCCGGCGAGGACGACCGCGCTGGCGTAGGCGATAGCCGGTGCCAACGACTCCATCCGCTGTCGGGCGGCCGTCAGCGTCGCGGGAAAGCCGGTTATCCAGACGCCGATACCGCCGAACAGGCCGACCAACAGAACCGGACTGCCCGTCTCGACGACGACGAGGCCAGAGAGCGTCTCGCTCGCGTAGGACAGCACGTCGACGGTGCCGGGCGTCAGAAGCGCCGTTCCCGCCGTGACCCAGAACAGTATCTGGTAGGGGTTCGTCAACGCGAGGACGAACGCCTTCGAGAAGCCGCGGCTCTCCTCGTCGCCGGGCGTCTCGTCGGCCCGAAAGCTCTCCCGTGCGCCGCGGGCGGCGCCGTAGGCGAAATACAGCATCAGCAGTCCACCGACCCCGACCATGACCGACTGCAGCGTCTGCATCTCCTCTATGGCGGCGACGACGCCGACCAGCGCCAACCCGAGGAAGACGGCGTCGGCAGTCATCGCACCCAACCCCGCACGGAACCCGGCGGTCCACCCCCGGAGGACGGACTCCTCGGCGATGACGGCGTTCATCGGCCCCGGCGGCGCCGCCAAAGCAAGGCCGAACAACACGCCGGCCGAAAGCGTCGATAGGAGGGTCATCTCCCTGCAGTATCACGCGGCCGGAGAAAAATGTGGCGTGGTGAGAATTCGTGACACGGTGGGTCACGTGCCCCCGTCTCGGATGCGGCTTCGGAGTTCCTCAACGCGTTCGTCGTCGATATCGTCGGCTTCCTCGAGGAGGTCCGCTACGGCGGATTCGAGGGCCTCGGTTTCACTCGTGTCCGGTACCTGCTCGTCGACCTCCTCTGCGACCCGCGCTTCGGCCTGTTCTGCCACTTGCACCTCCGCTTCCTCGGCAACTCGTTCCTCTGCCTTCTCTGCGACCCGGTCTTCCGCCGCCTCGTCGACCTGGGCTTCGACTTCTTCGGAGACGCGGTCGTCGACCTGCTGTTCGACCTCGGAGGCGACTTGGCTCTCGGCTTCCGCCGCCACTTCCTCTTGGAGAACGCGCTCGTAGACGCTCATGTTCTCCCACACGCGGAGGAAGTACCCGAGGACGAGACCACCCTGGAAGGCGGCGACGCGGACGTCCATCCCGACGAAAAGCAGGTAGCCGAAGCCGAGGCTGAACGCGATGCCGTAGACGATGTCGATGTAGAACTGCGTCTGTCGACCGCGAAGCATCGAGAGCATCGGTCGGTCGTTCGTCCCGGTCGTTACATATGCCCAGCGGTGACGCCCAGAACGTCGAGGACACGCATCGCCGCGTAGGCTCCGACCGTCGCGAAAACCGGGACGACGTTCTGCATGAGAACGACCCGGGCGGTTGTCGAAGGGTCGAACAGTTCCGACGCCTGCGGCACTCCTTCGGCGTCGCCACTCCCGATTTCGGTGGTCACCTCGCCGTCGCGCCCCATCTCATCCTTGCGGGCCGACAGTTCCGGGTCGCCGACGGTCGGACTACGTTCGTCGGCGGTCAGCGCGCCGACGGAGACGTTCGGGGACTTTCGGCCACGGATGGCGTCCTGGACGGTAATCAGCCTGGTCGCCCGGCCCCACCCGAGGCCGACGATGCTCATCGTCGCGATGATGACGAAACTCGCGGGGATGCCGATGGCCGAGAGGCCGACGACGATGGCCGAACTGACGACGGCGACGACGATGGCAGCGGTCAGCGGCAGGTTGGTGATGTCGTTGCCGAGCGTCTCCATCGTCCGGCGGGCGATGGTGAACGAGCCGACGCCGACGGCGCCACAGC
>JBMCDV010000167.1:0-4161 GCA_048618255.1 Natronomonas sp.
GAACAGTGGCGTCGTCATACCTGTTGCTTCGCGTGCCCACTTGTAGGCTTTTCGCCACTCGTCAGTCGGTCGCCGGAAGCCGGAGATTCAAACGGGAGGGCCACCAGGGTCACACATGGTAGATGTAGGCGACGACGCCCCGACGTTCAGCGCACCGATGACGACACCGAGCGGCGACATCGAGGAGTTCTCGCTGGCCGATGCCACCGATGACGGCCCCATCGTGTTGGCGTTCTTCCCCGGCGCGTTCACGAGCGTCTGTACCGGCGAGATGACGACGTTTCGCGACCGACTCGACGGTCTCACCGAGGACGGCGCCTCGCTGTACGGAGTCAGCGTCGACTCGCCGTTCGCACTCGAGGAGTTCGCCACACAGAACAACCTGAACTTCCCGCTGGTCAGCGACATCGCCAAGGACGCCATCGACGCCTACGACGTGGCGATGGACTTCGATGCCCTCGGCGTCGAAGGCGTCGCAAAGCGGGCGGTGTTCGTCGTCGACGAAGACGGAACTGTCACCTACGCGTGGGTCTCCGACGACCCCGGCGTCGAACCGAATTACGAGGCCGTCGAGTCCGCTGCGGCCGACGCCTGACCCGCCGGACGTTTTTTCTCGACACCGGCCCTTGTCGCGGTATGAGCGACTCCGACACGGCCGACAGAGGAGAGACAGGTCGCGTGTACGACCCGGATGCGGACCACGACTTCCCCGACGAGCGCCTCAACACGGTGCTCGAAGCCCTCCAGAGCGACACCGAAGTCACCACCTACCTCGAAGCACAGAACGTCAACCCCGTCGACCGCAAGGGGTACAACGACCACGGCACCAAACACATCGAAATCGTCCGCAATCGGGCTCTCTGTCTGTACGAACTGCTGAAGGCCGGCGACGTGGAGTTCAACGGCGCCGAACAGCAGGGCCTCGAAGAGGCCGACGAGTCGGTCATCATCGTACTGGCGGCGACGCTACACGACATCGGCCACGTCGTCCACCGCGACGACCACCCCTACTACTCGATTCCGCTGGCAGCGGACGTACTCGACCGACTTCTGTCGGAGTTCGACTTCTACGACGCCGCAGAGCGCGTCCGGATGAAAGGCGAAGTGCTGCACGCCATCCTCTGTCATCACACCGAGGAGACGCCGCTGACGACCGAAGCCGGTGTCGTCCGCGTCGCCGACGCCCTCGACATGGAGCGAGGGCGCTCCCGAATCCCCTACGAGAAGGGCGGCCGAGGCATCAACACGATCTCCAGTCGGGCGATTCGGAAGGTGTCGCTACAACCGGGCAACGGCATGCCCGTCATGGTCGAAATCGAGATGACCGACGCCGCCGGCGTGTACCAGGTCGACGAACTCCTGAAGCACAAACTCCACGACTCCCGAATCGAGGAGTACGTCCGAATCGTCGCGCTCAACACCCACAGCGACGATGGCGACCTCGTCGAACGAATCGAACTGTAACGGTAGGTCGGAGTCGGTGACTCCTCCGCGTCGGCGAGAATCACCTCGCTTTTGAGCCCCGATTTGCTACCCCGAGACGTGTCGAGTACCCTCCGTGCCTTCCGTGACCCGGAGTTCCTCTCGCTTTCGGGAACGGCGTTCGCCCGCGCACAGGCGTACTCGACTATCGCTATCGCGCTGGCGCTGTACGCGGACCAGTTCGGAACGACGAGTACCGTCGAAGGCCTGTTCGGCACCGTCTTCGCGCTCACGCAACTGAGTATCGTCCTTCCGCTCGGCCGGTACGTCGATACGCACAACGCGAAACGAGTCCTGCTCGTCGGGTTTCTCGTCAACATGGCCGTCTTCGTCGGGTTCGCGCTCGTCGAAACCGTCTCACACGTCATCTTTGTCCGGATGATACAGGGAGTCGGGGCGAGCCTACTGTGGATTACCGGTTCGACAGTCGTCGGCGACATCGCCCCCGACGGCGAGCGCGGTCTCTGGTTCGGTACCTACAATCAGGTCGGCGCGTTCTCCAGTCTCGCCGGCGATATCGTCGGCGGCGCGTTGCTCGCCGTCTACGGCTTCACCGAAACGTACGCCGTCCTCTCGGCGATTACCCTCGGGGCGTTTCTCGCCGTCGCCGCCGTCCTGCGAACCAACCCCGGCGGCCGTTCGACCGACGACCGCAGCGGCCGGGAGACGTTCCGCGACCTCCTCGGTCGGCGGACGCTTCAGGCGCTGACGGCGTTTCGGCTCGGAACCGGCTTCGGAAAGATGGGCGTGCTGTTGTTCCTCCCAATCTACGCTCGGACGGGGTTCGGAATGAACGCACTCGTCGTCGGTATCGTCCTCGGGGGCGGGAAGCTCACGAAGACGCTTACCCAGGGATACGTCGGCGAGTTGACCGACCGAGTCGGTGGCAAGGGACGGTTCATCGTCACGGGGGCGCTCCTGTACACGGCCGGTACGCTCGCGATTCCCCTTGCGGAGTGCGCCGACGGCCTCCTCCCCTCGGTCGCCGTCAGTCTGGTCGGTCGCTCACCTTCCCACCCGCGTTCGCCGTCCTTCCCACCCGCGTTCACCGTCCTCTTCGGGGCGTTCGCACTCTGCGGCGTCGCCGATAGCATCCGTCTCCCGGCGAGCATGTCACTGTTCATCGAGGAAGGCGAGGCCGTCGACGCGACGGCGGGAAGCATGTCTCTCCGGTCCGTGTCGTGGAAAGTCGGGCAGGTCATCGGCCCGCTGACGATGGGCGTCGTCTGGGACGCTTTCGGCGTGTTCGCCGCCTTCAGCATCGCTGCCGGCTGCATTCTCGTCTCGACTGGGGCGTTCATCGGCCTCAGTTCCTCCCGATAAGAACCCCTAACACGACGAGAAACGCTACTGCGAGAACCCGCTCCCGTGTAGCGTGAGTTCTTCGCGGCCGACCGACACCTCGGAGTCGAAAACCGCGCGAATCGTGTTGTGCGCCTTGTCGTCGTGCATGCTCGGGTCCATCGAGAACACACCCAGCATGTCGCCCGAGCGAATGCGCGCGGTGAACACGTGCAAAAACCGGAACATCGTTCGCAGTTCGGCGTACATCAACGCCGTCGACACCGTCGCGAAACCCACACGGACCGGTTTCGTGTCGCCCTCATCGAGCAGTTTCGCGAACTCCAGGCTGATTCCCGTCAAATCACCGGGGGAATTCAGCTTTTTGACCGGCACGCCCTCGACGGCGCTGTCGTGGTTGGTACACTCGATGATACCGAGCTGTTCGCGGGTGGCATTGCGGTCGAGCAGTTCTTCGGCGACGGTTTCGGCGTCCGTGTTCGTCGTGATGACTATCGCACGTTCGCCGGAGGCGGGCGTGACGGCATCGAACAGCCGCTCGTTGGTCTCCGGCGACGGCCCGGAGACCAACACGCTCGTCCCGTCGTCGAACGTCGTGGGGGCGCCGAACCCGTCGACGCGATAGCTCACCCGTCCTCACCCCCTCCCTCGTCGGACTCGCCTTCGATATCCCGGACCATCGCCACGAACTCGTCGCTCTCCATCCCCGGCAGCGCTGCGTCGAGTTCCGACCGCAGCCCCGCCAACCGGCTTTCGAGGTCCGCGTACTCCTCGCTCTCGGCGAGTTCCTCGTCGGGCTTCGACGACCGAAGCGCCGCCTGCTTCGCCGACAGCGCGTACAACTCCTGTTCGAGTTCCGCAAATTCCGACCGCGAAAGCAGCCGCTGGACGGTCTCCAACAACTCCTCGCGTTCGACGGGCTTAATCAGGTAATCGTCGAAGCCCATCGTAATCACGTCGAAGTCGGGTTCGACCGCCGTCACCATCGCCACCTTACACTCGGTGGTCCGCTCCCGCAGCTCGGCGAGCACTTCGTCGCCGCTCATCCCCGGCATCAATCGGTCCAAAAGCACCACGTCGACCGAATCGTCGAATTGTTCGAGTGCCGCCTCGCCGCCCTCGGCCGTCAGCACCTCGTAGTCGTCCTCCAGCCACCGAACGTACAGTTCGATGAGCGCCCGTTCGTCCTCAACCACGAGGACCGTCGGTTTTCTATCTCCCTCGCTCATTAGATATCTCGTCTTTTGGTGGGGGGCACGTATAGTTTGGCGTCCTCGCGTGCCCGATATAGAATTTCCTAGAGTCAGCTCGCGTCTACCCCAGTACTCTCGTCGGTTCCGACTTTGTTACCTTCTGAGGTCACGATCAGTTCGATGT
>JBMCDV010000168.1:0-4155 GCA_048618255.1 Natronomonas sp.
GTCTCGTGGACGCGGCGGCTGCTCGTTTCGTAGTCGTCGCTCATCTCGTGGACGGCACGGATGGTGAGCAGCTCATCGTCGTATCGGAGGTCGATTTCTTCCTTCTCGAACCCCGGCAGGTCCGCGTGAAGGACGTACCCCTCCGAGTCGGTGTCCAGACGCACGTTGATGTCGCGGCCGAAGTCGTACCAACTGCCGTCGCCCATCATCGAGCGTCGCATTCCTTCCAGCAAGCGGTCCATTTCGTCGAACGGTGTTAATCGCATGTTGAATTTCACCTTTATTCGACCTGTATTATGGCTCTGTGAGGAGATAAATACGTAGTAATACGTGATAACACGGGGTCGACATCGGGTAGCAAAACGGCCAAGGTCCCTCGCGTGCACCGTCTTATTTGTGTTTCCCTCTTCCCCCGATATCGCTCCCGGCGGGTGGCGCTACGCCGCCGTCCCGCTCGCACTCGCAGTCCCGCTGTCGATACTCGCCGTTCCCGTCGGTGTCGTCTGTCTGCTCGCCGGCCTCGGTGCACTGTGGTTCCACCGGGACCCCGAGCGGTCGCCGCCGCCGTCGGGGGTCGTCGCGCCAGCCGACGGCCGCGTCTCCGTCATCCGCGAGGAGGGCGACCGCGTCCGCGTCGCCGTGTTCATGAACGTCACGGACGTTCACGTCAACCGCGCGCCAGCGCCGGGAACCGTCGAGTCGGTCACGCACACACCCGGCAAACACCTGCCGGCGTTCACCAAGGAGTCCGACCGCAACGAGCGCGTCGACATCGTCTGTGCGGAGTACGAGCTGTCGCTCATCGCCGGCGCCGTCGCCCGGCGCATCCACCCCTACGTCGACGGCGGCGAGCGCCTCGAACGCGGCGAGAAGGTCGGTCACATCTCCTTCGGGTCTCGGGCCGACGTGTTGCTGTCCTCGGCGTACGACCGCGAAGACGTACGCGTCTCGAAGGGACAACGGGTCCGCGCCGGCGAGACCGTCATCGCCGCGTAGCGCCGCGAGTTTTTAGCCACCGGAGTCCATACGGTCGACCGTGTCACAGCGGGAAGCGACCGTCCAGGGGGAAGTCCACGCCGCCGAAAGCGACAAGCGCGCCCTCTTGGAGCGTGGCCTCGAGGAGTACGACGCCGTGTTGGTCGAAGGGCGTTCACCGACGCTCGTCGTTCGGGAGTTGACCGTCGGCTACGCCGCCTTCCTGATGGGGTACGTGACGTTGATGTGGCTGCAGGGGGTCGTCGCACGAGCGCGGGCCCGCGTGGCCGGACGAACGTCGCTGCGGGCCGCCGTCGAGGCGGCGGGCGTCGATTACCACGATCGCATCGACGCCGACACCGCGACCGTCTACGAGATGGTCCCACGCTGGGGGAAGTACCTCATCGGAAGTTGGCTCGTCTCCGCACTCGCCCTCTCGGTTCTCGTGGGCGTCAACCGCCTCGTCCTTGTCGTCTTCGCGCTCTCGGTTCCGTACCTCTATGCCACCTTCTCGGTGGTGCTCGTCGCCCTCGCCGGGGGCGGTCGCGCCTCCCACATGGCCGACCGAATCACGGCCGTCGCGGACCGGCGGGCCTACGACCGCGTGGCGGTTCTCTGCGGAGACTCACATCGGGAAGCCATCCGAAAAGAACTGGAAGACCGCCAGTGGTCGGTGACGACCTACGGGAGCCGACACCCGCTGGTACGGCTGTTCGATGGGACGTAGAACCGACCGCAGGATGCTCGCTAGGGGATTTGAACCCCTGTCATCGGCTGTCCTCCCTCGGGAGGGCTGAACCCTCCCAGAGGCCGAAAGGCCGATATGATTGGCCGGGCTACACCAAGCGAGCGCGTACCCGACTCTGGGTGACGCCGTTGTATAAATCCTGCTCTTTGCGGCGGGTTCTGTGAGAGGTCACCACGGTGCGTTCTGTCGGTTCGTCCCGTGGCTTCACACGTCGAAGACGACGTAGGCTCGCCAGCCCTCGGCGGTTTCTTCGAGTTCCATCTCGGAGTAGGTGACTGCCTTGATTTCCCGGGCGTCGATTGCGTCGAAGGGAACGCCGCGGGCGGAGCCTTCCAGTACCCACTCGCCGTTCCAGTGGACGCGGACCTCGTGGTCAGCCGGGAGCACCGAACGAACGTCGCGCTGGTAGATGAGTTCGTCGAGATACTCGAAGAGGAGGGCTTCCTTCGACTCGGCGTGGGCGGCCACCGGGAACCGTTCGCCGACGCCCGCCGGGATGGATTCACAGTGGGCGGCCGAAAGTCCCTCTGCAGCGCCGGCAAAAACCTCGTGGATGTCCGTGCCCGTGGCTTCGACGGCCACATCGGCGGTGTGTTCGCGGAGTTCGTAGCTCATCGGTCGTCGGTGCCGGTGTCGTCGTCGTTGACGAGCGGTGAGTCCCCTTCGATGTCGGCGGCGTTGAGCTGGCGTAACTGCTGTTCACTGAGGCCGCTGGAGGCCTCGCCACCCTCGCCGAAGGCAACGCCGCTGGTGACGATAGAGCGGATACCCTGCTCGACGGTGAGGTCGACATCGACGACGCGGTCGGTGGAAACGTGGATGACGAACCCGCCCATGACGGGGTTCGGCGCCATCGGCATGAACAGCGTAATCATCTCCTCGTTGCCGGTATCCTCGGCGACGACGTCCGGGGTTTCGGCGGTTTTGAACGCAACCACGTAGGAGTCCTTGCCGGGATACTCCACCAGTTTCACGTCCTGGAAACTGTCGGTGTCGGAATCGAGGAGCAGTTCGCTCATCTCGTTGAAACTGGTGTAGACGGAGCCGAGGCCGGGAATCGAGGCCATGAACTCGTTGAACTGGGCGCTGAGGTGGTCGTTTTCGGTGCCGTACTCCGCGACGGAGCCGACGCCTACAACGAGCAACAAAAAGAGGACGAACGTCGACGCCGCGACGACGACTTCGCTCTGAAACGGCGTCACCTGAACGATGGCGGTAGCAACTGGGTTGAGCTGTTGGAAGACGAATCCCAACACGAACGAGAGAACGAACAGCGTGACGAGAAGCGGCAGGAGGATGGCCAGTCCTTTGATGAACGACTGCCGAAGAACGTCTTTGGGGTCCGGCTGCCCGGAGATGAGCTCTTCGGCCGCCTCGATGTCAGCCGGCGCGGAAGGCATTGGAGAACCGAAGTCGTTGACACGTTGAAAGCCTTATGACATGGAATGCTTCCGTTCGAACCCGGAGCGGTCGAACGGTGGCGGTGGAGTTATATTTGACCCGTTCCTACGTTATGTCAGTGAGTGTCACCGTCGATATTCGGGTGTTCGGGACGGGTGACGACGCGTTCGTCGAGGAGGCGTGGGAACTGAAAGAGCGCATCCGTCGAACGGAAGGGGTTCTCAAACAGCGGCGTGGCTTTTTCACCGACGCGTATAAACGCTCGCGAGTGTACGCGCTCGTCGAACCCGGTTACGATGGCGAAGAACTCCTCGGCTTCGCCGCCACCCGACGCGACGGTTACATCCTCTTTCTTGCCGTCGACCCCGAACACCGACGCAGGGGGTTCGGCCGCCGCCTCGTCGCCGCGGTCGCCGAGGACCACAACTCCGTGACGTGTCACGCCCGCGCGTCCAACGACGCGGCGTTGGATTTCTACGAACGGCTCGGCTTCGAGATTCAACGCCGGGTCGACAACTACTACGAGGACCACGGCGACGCCTACTACCTGCGACTCGGGGAGGGCGGCCTCGCCTCGAAGATATCCAAGTTCGTCCGCGGCAGTTGAGAGGGCAACGCTTTTTCGCACCTCTCTCGAAGCCGAGTCCATGGACGGTCGTACCCGTGAGTACCTGAAGGGTCGCTTCGGCGACCACTACCGTCGGAGCGACATCTCCCCGCCCCCGGCGGCCAACGAACGGGAGTGGGGGTACATTACGTGGAGTTCGGGCGGGACCACGATGGTTCGGCACCACTCGCATCTGGATTTGGTCGGCGGCGGCGGTTTGGGGGACTTCCTCGCGGGCGAGCGCCCGCGCCACGTCTACTTCTCGGCGGGTCGCTACGACGACCCCGGCGCATCCAGCATGGGGAAGAAGGGCTGGCGCGGGTCGGACCTCGTTTTCGACCTCGACGCCGACCACCTCCCGGGCGTCGACCCCGAAGCTGACAGTTACGCCGAGATGCTCGCGGAGTGCAAGGAAGCGCTGCTC
>JBMCDV010000169.1:0-4146 GCA_048618255.1 Natronomonas sp.
ACCTTCCGGCGACAGGTCTCGGCCACCGAGGAACGTCGCGTCGCCATCGGCGTGGCTCTCGGACGCCGTCGAGATTCGCTCGCCGAGGGGGTGAGAGCACGTCCACACTGCCGCACCGACGGTGCTCACCAACTGTGCGCGTGCGGCCCACCGCACCGGACGCGGCACGTCGCGGTACTCCAACTCGGTCGCCCACCGAGCGGCACGCTCCAGAAACGGGTCGAGTTCCGTTTCTTCGTCGCCGCCGAGCGGCAGGCGGTCGGTGACGGTCATTGTTGGCCAGTCGTCTCCCGTCGGTTTAGGCGTTCGCCCGGCTCAGACCGGCCCCGCAGCACGGATTTACCCTCCGACCTCCCGAAGCAATTCCGGGCCATCGTTGGCGGGGTTGTTCACGGCCGTCGAGACCGGGTACGACCGGAGGCCGTCCTCTGGCGCAGGGTCCAGCGGGACGGGCTCCCCGTCCAGCCACGACGCCTCCTCGTCGGGTGCGAGAATAACCGCCATCCGATGGTGCAGCGGTTCCACGACCCCGTTCGGGTCCGTCGTCACGACTGTGAACGTTTCGACCGGGTCGGCTTGCCCCGTCGCCCCGCTCTCACCGCCGTCGAACTCCCCGAGACCGGTCTGGAGCGTGTCGGGCGTCCACCGCTCGTAGAGACCGGCCATCGCAAAGGGACGGTCGTCCTCGTAGGCGACGCGGTAGGGCTGTTTCCCGTCGCCGGTGTCGGCCCACTCGTAGAACCCGTCGGCGAGAACGAGACAGCGCCGCTGCTCGTAGGCCTCCGAGAATGCGGGCTTCTCCTCGACCGTCTCAGCGCGGGCGTTGATGTGGCCGTCGCTCCGGTCGTCGGCCCACCGCGGGACGAGACCCCATTCGAGCCGCTGGATGGCGTCGGGTTGCTCTCCAGTGATGACCGGAAGCCGTTGACTCGGCGCGGCGTTGTACCGCGGCTCGAAATCGAAGACGAACGTCGCATCGAAGCGGGCTTCGAGTTCCTCCGGTGGCGTGAACAGACTGTAACGGCCACACATGACCACGACTACGGACTCGGATTCGAAATAGGTGCCGGCAGTGGACGGATAGCGAGCAGGCGGGACCGCTACGCCGACGGTGGCTTCCCGCGCTCCGGCCTCGACCGACCGTCGGCCCTCCTCAGGTCACGGGCGGTCTGGTCGCGCTATCGATTATAAAGGGTCGGACGCTACAGTTTGTCGGCCGTCGGCTTTGCCTTCACGACGATGGTGTCGGCGACGAGGTCGCCGACGCGCTGTTTCCGGTCGGTGACGAAGATAGCGACGAGGCCGACGATGTGGAGGGGGTACGGAAACCAGTCAAGGATTCGCAGCAGCGTCCGGATGGCCGAATCGCGGTACGTAATCGGGTCGCCGTCCTCGGTGACGACGACGATGTCCATCACCATCTTCCCGACGGTCTGTCCGTACTCCGCCTCGAAGTAAATGAAGTAAGCGAAAAACAGCAGCGTCCCGAGGCCGCCGACCAGTACCCCGAGGGGCTCGGAAATCACTGCCAGCACCTCGGAGACGATACCGATCAAGAGACCGAACCCGACCGCGTCGATGAGAAACGCGAGGATTCGTTTGACGACGACGTCGCCCTCGGTGCCCAAATCGGGAAGCGGCCGTTCGAAGGTTACCATGTCCGTTCGGTGCACGTCGGTTGGGGATAAAGATACAGGAAGCAGACTCGGGTGTGCGGTTCGGTCCGCCCGGCCGTCGAGTCAACTTCGCCCGCGAATTTAAACGACAAGCCGCCGTAGCGGCCCCGTGGCCGACGACGACGACCCGACGTTCGCCATTCCGACACCTCCCGAGCGTCGCTACCCGCGGGGCGGCGGCGTCGAGTACGAAGGCGAAACGGTGTTTTCGGTGCGGCCGACCGCCGACTTCGACGACCGCGAACTCGTCGAAATCGTTCAGTCGGTTCTCGATGCCGGTCCCTACCGCTACGGCGACTGGTTCGACCTGCCGATGCCGCTGTATCTCGTCCACGACGACGACACCGGCGACACGTTCCGTGTCGCGGTCCGCGACGGCGCCGTCGAGTTCCACGTCCTCCCCGCGACGGACTCGGCGGGGTTGCGCGGGCTGTATCGACGACTGTCCGACGCGACGGATTCCTCGTGGTCGGTCACGCGAAAAGGCGAGTGACCGGACCTTTGGACGGGTTTGTCAGAATCGGATTAAGTGTGGATTCGAGAGTTGTCGATACAGATGAGCGACGACGGTATACACAGACGAACGTTCGTGAAAGGTATCGGCATCGCAGCCGGGACGGCGGCGTTCGCCGGCACGGGTGTGGCGAACTCGGGCGTCTCGACTGCGGTTCTCGACGAGCAGTTCGACCTCGACGGCGGTCTCCAAGAGGCGCTCGTCGTCTTCGATTCGACCGACGACGCAGAGCGACTCGAAACCCTCGACCTCGAGGAGGGGTACCGCCTGTTCGAGCACCTCGATATCGCGTGGACCCATCTTCGCCCGGCCCAAATCGAGACCGTCGCCGGGTGGGACTCGGTCCGCCGCGTCAAGCGCTCCGAGCAACTGGAGTGGCACAACGACGACACCTCCCGGGAGTCGATGGCGGTCGACGCCGTCCACGAGGACCTCGGCTACACCGGCGAAGACGCCCACGTCGTCGTCATCGACTCCGGCCTCAACGCCAGCCACCCCGGCATCGGCTCCGAGCGCGTGGAGGCGAACTTCCGGTACGTCGACGAACCGACCGGGCCTCGGGACCCGCTGTGGGTCGACGCCGGCCCCGGCGACACCGACACCGTCGGCCACGGCCAACACTGCGCAGGCATCGTCGCCGGCAACGGCGAGGGCGGCGTCAACGGAACGTACGAGGGTATGGCCCCGGACGCGACCATCACGAGTTACGCGGTCGTTCAGGGAGTCTACCTCCCGTACGTGGTCGCGGCGTGGGACCACCTGCTGGGCCGCATCCGGACCGAACCGGAGTTCGACCCCGACGTGGTGTCGAACTCCTACGGCGTCTCACGGAACAACGCCTACAACCCCAACGACCCCGTCAACGTCGCGACGTGGGAGGTGTTTAACGAGGGCGTCCTCCCCGTCTTCTCCTACGGCAACGACGGACCCGACCTCGGGTCGGGCAACCGCTTTGCGAAGGCACCGCACGTCCTCGGCGTCGGCGCGGCGGAGAAGACCATTTCACCCGAGGACAACGCCAACAACCGCTCGATTACGAACTTCTCCTCGCGTGGGCGTGAGGTCGACGACGACACGTTCTACAACCGCGAACAGCTGCTCCGGAACCTCCGGCAGTTCCACGCCATCCAGAGCGGTGCCCACGCGACCGTCGACAGCGGCACGTTCACCGGCACCGTCGGCCCCGGGGTCAACACGAGTCCGGGCGCGGCCGCCGTCGACGAGGACACCGGTTCCGCCTACGAACGGCTCCAGACCTTCGGGAACGTCGACCTCGTCGATTTGACGCTGACGCTGGACCCCGAAGGCCAGTGGGTCCGGATGCGCGTTCACGAGGAACAAAACGGCGAGTGGGTCGAAATCGCCCAGTCCCGGGAAGAACCGTTGAAGCAACACGACACGCTCACCGTCGACGTCGACGGCGGGAACACCTACCTCGTCGAACTCGAACCCGAAGACGCCGTCGCGGCCGACTACACCATCGAGTACGAACAGTACGAGAAGGCCGACGGCGACCTCTCCGAGGCTCGGCCACTGACCCTGTTCCGACCCGGTATCAGCGCCCACGGTAACCTCGTGTTGAGTACGCAGGACAAAGCCGACGTGCTCGGTCCGCTCGGGGAGACGGGCGACGCCGAACCGTTCTACGGCCGTCTCTCGGGTACGTCGATGTCCTGTCCCGGCGCGGCCGGTATCGCGATGCTGGTCCAGGAGGCCTACCGAGCCGAAAGCGGCGGCGATGAGCTCTCGCCGATAGACCTCATCCGCGTGTTGGAACACAGCGCGGCCGACTTCAACCCCGATTACACCGTCACGAGCACGGGTGCGGGTTTCGTCGACGCCGAGGCGGCCGACGAGGCCGCCGAGGCACTGGACGACGACCTCGAAATCGGTGACCTCGAGACGGGACTGGACGCCCTCGTCGAAGACGTCGAGGCGGTCGAACCGCCCGAGACG
>JBMCDV010000170.1:0-4139 GCA_048618255.1 Natronomonas sp.
AGAGGTCGTTCGACGGCACCTCGCCGAGTTCGGGTTCGTACGGCGAGAGGGTGTGGTCCTGACCGGTGCGGGGCAGGGAGGTGTCTGGTTGTCGCATTGCACTGCGGTAGAAACCGACCGCAGATAAAACCTTCCGGTCAGGCCGCCGATTCCGCTTTCTCGTGCGCCTCGCCGAGGCGCTCGATGAGCCGCCCGACGGGGAGCGGGATGCCCGCTCGCTTGGCCACGAGCGCGACTGGTAGCAGGGTGATGCCGAGGACGATGCTAAACTGGTACAGAGCGAACACGACGGCCCGGTACGCCTGGGATTCCATCTCGCTCGTGGCAATCCGGTAGGTGGATATAAGCTTTCCTCTCGTGTCGACAGGTTGAATGATAAATAATGCAGAACAATGGCGCCGCAGTCGTGCGGTTCTAATCGAGTTGTGTTTCGACTAATTGAAGTTGCGTAATCGCCGTCGTCGTCGGATTACCCGTGTATCCGGTCGGCGCTATCGCGATAACTTATGAGAAGGTTGGCGGTGACGTGCGCGCCCTGACGGGACGGCTGTGAGCGACGGGGCGTCGGGGCGACGCTCCCGAAACAATAGGGCTATCCGTCGGGGGCCGCAGGGTTCGAGTATGAGCAACTACCTCGTCGCGATGGAAGCCGCGTGGCTGGTGCGTGACGTCGAGGAGATAGACGACGCCATCGGGGTGGCCGTCAGCGAAGCCGGAAAACGGCTCAACAGCGAAGAGATGGACTACGTCGAAGTCGAGGTCGGAGCGACGCCCTGTCCGGCCTGTGGCGAGGCGTTCGACTCCGCCTTCATCGCCGCCGACACCGCGCTCGTCGGCCTCCTGCTCGAGATGAAAGTGTTCAACGCCGACAGCACACAACACGCCTCTCGCATCGCGAAAAGCGAAGTCGGCGGTGCCCTCCGAGACGTCCCGCTGAAAGTCATCGAAACCTTCGAAACCGACGACGCAGACGACGACAACTAGGACATGTGGGCCGCGACGTCGGCCTCGGTGATGATACCCTCCAGTTGCCCGTCTCTGACGACCATCACGGCGTCCTGATGGTTGAGGTGGGCGTTGACCTCATCGAGTGTCGCGTCCGGTTCGACGGTCGTAATCGCCTCCCGCATCACGTCGGCGACCGGGAGTTCGCCGGCGTTTTCGTCGTCCAACTGCCTGATATCCGAGTTCGAGATGATTCCCTGCGGCCGTCCGTCCCGGACGACTGGGAGTTGTGAGTATCCCTCTTTCACCATCAGGTCGATAGCCTCGCGGACGCTGTCGTCCGGTGCGACGCTGATGACGCCTTCGTGCATGATGTCGGCGGCGTGCATCACCGCGCTTTCGGCCTCGTCGAGTGCCCCGACGATACGCCGGAGCGTCGAGAGTCGCGGGTCGACGTCGCCCCCCTCGATGCGCGCGATGAGTGGCTGTGACACGTCCGCGCGGTCGGCCAGTTCGCTCTGGGTCAACTCCAGACTCGTCCGCCGCTCACGGAGGTCCGCCGGCGTCGGCAGGTCGGTTCCCATACGAACCAATAACTAGCAGTTATACAAAAAGCCACCGGCCCGTGTTACGGTCGGTCCGAGGGTTCAAGTATCGAAACGGGACCAACCGGCGTATGCGTCGTGCGCCGGCGGTCGGCCCCCTGGGCGGGAGCGTGGGGCAGGGTCGACCGACACCGCCTCGCCTCACCTGTTCGCCTACAACTCCAGACCGCGAATTTCGACGCTATCTCCGGATTCGACGCTACCGATGACGCGTGCGTCGTCGAGTTCGTCGACGACTGCGTCGGCGTCGTCTTCGGGAAGCGCCGCGACGAAGCCGGTTCCCATGTTGAACGTCCGGTGCATCTCCTCGTCGCTCACGTCTCCCCCCTCCCGGACGAACTCGAAGACCGGCTGTGAGTCGAAGGGGTCATCGATGACGTAGCGGAACTCACCCATCCGTAAGAGATTCGTCCACCCGCCACCCGTGACGTGGGCGGCCGCGTGCGTCTCGACGGCGTGGAGCGGTTCGAGCACCTCCCGGTAGATGCGCGTCGGCTCGAGCAACGCCTCGCCGACAGTTCGGTCGTCGTAGGGGAACGGGTCGGTGTACTCGTGGTTCAGCGTCGCGGCCTCCCGTGCCAGCGTCAGCCCGTTGGAGTGAATCCCCGAGGAGGGAAGCCCGACGAGGGCATCACCGGCCTCCGCCTCCCCGTCGAACAGTTCTTCCTCGGTTGCCAACCCAGCACAGGCGCCGGCGAGGTCGAGCCCCTTGATAACGTCGGGCATCACCGCCGTCTCGCCACCGATGAGGGCGATTTCGGCTCGTTCAGCGCCCGCGGAGAGTCCTTCACCGACCGCCTCGGAGGTGTCGTCGTCCGGGGCGTCGACCGCGAGGTAGTCGACGAAGGCAACGGGCGTCACCCCCGTCGCGATGAGGTCGTTGACGTTCATCGCGATGCAGTCGATGCCGATGGTCGAGTAGTCGTCGAGTGCTTCGGCGACGAGCAGTTTCGTCCCGACGCCGTCGGTCGCGAGAGCGAGATACCGGTCTCCGATGTCGACCAACCCCGCATAATCACCCTCGAACTCGCCGACAGCCCCGATGAGTGCGGCGGTCGCGGCCTCGCTCGCATCGATGTCGACGCCCGTCTCCGCGTAGGTGAGTCCCTCGTCGTTCTCGTCGGTCATATCCAATGGGCGGTCCGACCGGAGCAAAAGCGCGTCGGTTGGCTCACGCCGCGGGGAGTCGCACAGTTACAACAGTGCCACGTGGCTCGTTGTCCTCTATGGTCACCTCGCCGTTGTATCGGGTGACCAGAGTTCTGACGAGATACAGTCCGAATCCCTCGCCGTCGCTGTCCGGGGTTCGGGTTCCGGGCTGGAAGTAGCTCTCTCGTTTCTCCGACGGAATGCTCGGTCCGTCGTCCGCGATTCGAACGACGACCTCACCGACGGTCCGCTTTGCAGTCACCGTCACCGTCGGGGTTCCGTCGTGGTGTTCGACCGCGTTCGACAGCACGTTCTCGAATATCGCGTCGATGAGGCTGTCGGCACGAACCGACAGGTCGTCCTCGATATCGGTTCGGAACGTTGCCTCCGGCGACGCCTCAGCTCTCGCCTCGACGACGCATCGCAGGGTCGCCGAGATGTCCGTCGGCGCGAGGTACAACCCTCCCGACAGCGACGCAGTCAGCGTCTGTGCCTCGTCGATAACCGTGTTGAGGTGTCGTGCGCGTTCGGCGATGAGTTCCGAGTGGCGGGCAGCGGTGTCCTCGGCTGTCTCGCTCTCGACGAGGTCGGCGTACGACTGGATGACCTGAATGCTGTTCCGAACGTTGTGTCGGAGCACGCGGTTGACGAACACGAGTCCGTCACGCTGCCGCTCGGCCGCCTCGTCAGAGGCCATCGAATCGACGGTCGAGATGCCGATAAGCAAGCCGGCGACCGACCCGGCCGTCCCCGCGAGCAACAACTCGCCCAACATCACCGTCGGGTCCATCGACTGATGCAGCGACCGCCACCCCTGGGCGAGGGCTACGATGGCGACGATACCGGCGAACCCGAGAAGCGTCCAGAGACTGGCCCACCACCGCTTTTGACTGTCGAGTTGGGTTCGGGCGAGCCGCAGGCTCGCGTAGAGAAGTGCTCCAGAAGCGACGACGACGAGCGCGAAGACGAATCCGATAACGACTGCCGTTGAGGGGACGGTGGGTCGGTGCTGCCACAGATAGAGTGCGGCCGCGACGAGCAGCGTCACTCCCAACCCACCGATGAGCACGACCGGGGTCGTCCTGACGACAGTCTCCCGATACGTGTAGCTCACGACTGAAGATGTGGCGTTCCAATATAAATACCCTCCAACGGTTTCGGCGTTTGTACTCGGTCAGTACGGGAACCCGACGAAGAGGAACGCCCCGACGGCGAGCAAAACGGTGCCGGCGAAGACGACCGCGAAGACGGCTTTACTCCACGAGAGGACCTTCTTGCCATCTAGAGGCCCGAACGGAATCATATTGAACGCCGCGAGGACGGCGTTTATCGTGACGCCCAACTGCCCGAGTTCACCGACAAATCCACCGAAGAAGACAAACGGAAGGAACACGGCGACGAGTGCGACGTTCGTCAGCGGGCCGGCAACTGAGACGAGAC
>JBMCDV010000171.1:0-4091 GCA_048618255.1 Natronomonas sp.
CGGTCTCGGCCAGCCACTCGTAGGTGGTCTCGTCGGGGTTGACGTAGCCCGCGCGAGCGCCGCCCTCGATGGACATATTACAGATGCTCATTCGACCTTCCATGCCGAGGTTCTCGATGGCTTCGCCGGCGTACTCGTAGACGTAGCCGACGCCGCCGTCGGTGCCGAGCCGTCGGATGATGGTCAGGATGATGTCCTTGGCGGTGACGCCGTCACCGAGTTCGCCGGTGACCTCGATTTTGCGGACCTTCTTCTTCTCCATCGCGATGGTCTGGGTCGCCAGCACGTCCCGGATTTGGGAGGTGCCGATGCCGAACGCCAGTGCGCCGAAGGCGCCGTGTGTGGAGGTGTGGCTGTCGCCACAGACGATGGTCTTGCCGGGTTGGGTGATACCCTGCTCCGGTCCGATGACGTGGACGATACCCTGATTGCCCGTCGTCGGGTCGTCGAGTTGAATGCCCGCCTCGCGGACGTTCTCCTCGAGTTCGGCCATCATCTCCTCTGCGGCCTCGTTGTCCAGCGGCCGCGATTGGTCGCCGGTCGGGACGATGTGGTCGACGGTGGCGTGGGTCAGGTCCGGACGAGCGACTTCGATATCGCGCTCTCGGAGCATCCCGAACGCCTGCGGACTCGTCACCTCGTGGATGAGGTGCAGGCCGACGAACAGCTGGTCCTGTCCGTTCGGCAGGGTCGTCACCTTGTGTCGGTCCCAGACCTTGTCGTACAGCGTCCGTTCACTCATCGTTTACACCACGGTCGTAGGCGCGCTGGGCACCCTCGCTGTCACCCGGCGGCGTGTGACTCACGTCGCCCAGCGTCTCGGTCTCGTCGGGGGCGGCCTCTGCGGCGCCGACGTCGGACGACTCCGACGAGGGTCGGCTCACTGCGTTCGCCTCGCCACCGTCGGCGGCGATGGTCTTCCCGCGACTGTACGTCTGTGTGCTGCCGAACACCTCGCCCGTGATGGGGTTGGTGTGGCTCATCTCGCCCAGCGTCTCCGGTGTGTCCTTGTCGTCTGTCATGTCTGTGTCGTCGCTCATGTCACTTTTCTCCCCACGCGAACAGCGCGCGCAGGTCCTCGCCCACGTCCTCGATATCGTGGTTCTTCTCGGCGGTCCGCAACTGCTTGTAGCTCGGACGGCCGGCCTGATTCTCGGTAATCCACTCCTTGGCGAATGTACCGTCTTGAACTTCTTCGAGGACTTCCTCCATGCGCTCGCGGGCGTGTTCGTCGACCACGCGGTCACCGCGGGTCAACCCGCCGTACTCGGCGGTGTCTGAGACCGAATCCCACATCTCGCTGTTGCCGCCTTCGTACATCAGGTCGACGATGAGCTTCAGTTCGTTGAGACACTCGAAGTAGGCCATCTCTCGGGAGTAGCCCGCCTCGACCAGCGTCTCGTAGCCCTGCTTGACCAGCGAGGTGACGCCGCCACAGAGGACGGCCTGCTCGCCGAAGAGGTCGGTTTCGGTCTCCTCGCGGAACGACGTCTCGACGACGCCCGCCCGCGTACAGCCGATGGCCTTCGCGTAGGCCAGCCCGATGTCGTGGGCTTCGCCGCTGGGGTCCTGATAGACCGCCAGCAGTCCGGGCGTCCCCTCGTCGTTCTCGTAGTTCCGTCGGACGAGGTGGCCGGGGGACTTCGGTGCGACCATCGTGACGTTGACCGACTCCTTCGGCTCGATTTGGCCGTAGTGGATGTTGAAGCCGTGGGCGAACTGCAGCGTATCGCCGGGCGTCAGCACGTCCTGGATCTCCTCGTAGACGGCCGGTTGGACGGTGTCGGGGACGAGGACCGAAACGAGGTCGGCCTGTTCGGCGGCGTTCCGCGGCGTGGCCACATCGAGGCCGTCGGATTCGGCGGCGCTGCGGGACGAAGAGTCCTCACGGAGGCCGACCACCACGTCCACGCCCGACTCGTCGAGGTTCTGTGCGTGGGCGTGGCCCTGGCTGCCGTAGCCGAGAACGGCTACGGTCTTGTCGTCGAGTACGGTGCTGTCTGCGTCGTCGTCGTAGTAGATAGTTGCGTCAGTCATGTGTGGGTCTCGTCAACTCGTGCGGTCTCCTCTTCGCCTCGTGCCAGCGCCGCCTGCCCGGTCCGGGCGATTTCCCGGATGCCGAACTGCTCGTAGGCGTCGATAGCGTCGTCAATCTTCCCTTCGTCGCCGGTAATCTGGACCGTAATCGTCCGAGGGCCGGCGTCGAGCGTCTCGCCGCCGTACATCTCCGTGATGGCCTGAACCTTGTCCGGTTCCTCGCCGTTGACCTTCAGGATGACCAACTCGCGGGCGACCGGTTCGGCGTCCAACTCCCGGACGTGGACCACGGGCAGCAGTTTTTTCAGCTGTTTTTTCGCCTGGTCGATACCGGGCTCGGGCTCTTCGATGACCAGCGTGATGCGGGAGTAGCCCTCGTTTTGGGTCGGCCCGACGGTCAGCGACTCGATGTTGAACTGCCGGCGGTGGAACAGCCCCGAGACGCGCGCGAGCACGCCGGGTTCGTCCTTGACGTACGCCGAGATGATGGTCCGGCGCGGTTCGTGTTCGGCCTCCACGTCGGGGTCGACGCGGATGCCCTGTTTGTTTCGTCGTCCGACCGGTCGGGTCCGCTCTTCGGGGGCCGGGCCTTCCAGCCCGTTGCGGTGGACGTCCTGGTTGCGGCTCATAGCTGGTCCTCCGAGAGTGCGAACAGTCCGTTGTCGCCGCCGCTCGGCACCATCGGGTAGACGTTCTCGCCGGGGTCGATGTGGGCGTCGACGACGCTCGGCCCGTCGTAGGCCAGCGCCTCCTCGACGACCTCCTCGACCTCGTCGTAGGTGTCGATGCGGAAGCCGCGTGCGCCGAAGGCCTCCGCGAGCGTGTCGAAGTCCGGAATCCACGGGTACTCCGAGGCCATGTGGCGCTCGCCGAAGAAGGCGTCCTGCCACTGTCGGACCATCCCGATTGCCGCGTTGTTCAACACGACGATGGTGATATCGAGATTCTCACGCACCGCGACGGACAGTTCCTGACACGTCATCAGGAACGACCCGTCGCCGTCGAAACAGACCACGTCCTTGTCGGGCGCAGCCAGTTTCGCGCCGATGGTGGCGGGGACGCCGTAACCCATCGCACCGAGGCCGTGAGAGGAGACCCACGTGCGGGGCTCCTTGTAGGTCCAGTACTGGCAGGCCCACATCTGGTGTTGGCCGACGCCGGTGGTGACGATGGCGTCGTCGTCGGTGGCGTTGTCGAAGGCCTCGACGACGTACTGCGGTTTGACCGGGTCGTCTTCGGGCGCGGCGTAGTCCATCGGGTACTCGTCTTTCCACTGCTGGACTTGCTCGCGCCACTCGTCGGCCGCCGGCGAGCGCGGCATCGCCGTCGCCAGCTGTTTCGTGACGGCCTTCGCGTCGCCGATGAGCGGGTAATCCGCTTCGACGTTCTTCGAGACCTCGGCGGGGTCGATTTCGACGTGGATGACCTCCGCGTCGGGGGCGAACGTCTCCAGTCCGCCGGTGAGGCGGTCGTCGAAGCGCGTCCCGACCGCGAGCATGCAGTCGGTCATCGTGATGGCCATGTTCGCGTAGCCGGTGCCGTGCATCCCGGCCATCTCGAGGGAGAGTTCGTGGTCCTCGGGGAACGCGCCGATGCCGGGCATCGTCGTGACGACCGGAATCTCGTGTTCCTTCGCGAATTCGCGAATCTCCTCGGAGGCCTCGGCCTTGATGACGCCGCCGCCGGCGAGAATGACCGGTCGGTCCGCCTCGGCGAGCACGTCGGCGGCTTCGGCGACGGCCTCGGGGTCGGCCGTCTCCGGTGGATTGTACGTGTCGGGCGTCTCCGGGGTACCGGGGTCCTCACTCGCGACGCCCTTCGTCACGTCCTTCGGTAGGTCGACCAGGGTCGGCCCCTGTCGGCCCCGTTTGGCGAGCGCGAAGGCGGTTCCGACGTCGGTGCCGACCGTCTCGGAATCGTCGGCGAAGACGTTGGCCTTCGTGATGGGGCTGGTGACGCCGATGGTGTCGGTCTCCTGGAAGGCGTCGTTGCCGACGAACTCCGTCGGCACCTGGCCGGTCAGCGCGACGACCGGGTCAGAGTCCATGTTGGCG
>JBMCDV010000172.1:0-4042 GCA_048618255.1 Natronomonas sp.
GCATGCGTGCCGCCGTAAATCGAGGAGGCGGAGACGACGTTGTCGCCGGCCTCCGCGAGGACGAGCGTCGCGGCGTCGAGCGCGCCCATCCCGGAGGCCGTCGCGAGGGCGTCGGTACCGCCCTCCAGGGAGGCGAGACGCTCCTCGAGCGCGCGGACGGTCGGGTTGGCGATGCGGGAGTAGACGTTGCCGTCGTCCTCGAGGGCGTAGCGGGCGGCCGCGGTGTCGGCGTCGGGAAACTCGAAGGAGGTCGTCTGATATATCGGCGGGGCGGCGGCGCCGGTCGCGGCGTCCGGTCCCTGTCCGACGTGGAGACAGCGCGTTCCGAAACCCAACGCCCGGCCACCGTCGGGCGGGTCGGACGCCGTGTCCCGTCGCTCGTCGTCGTTCATGTGTGTCGTGCATATATCCCAATGCATCTATAACCAAGAGTTACGGCAACCTTTGCCGGACGGCGGCCGAAGCAGTCGCTGTCGGGCGAGAAGCGTTCGAGATTCGGGCGGCCTCAGCGGCCGACCCAGCGCAACACGAGCAGCGTCGACTCGAACAGTCCGATCATCGTCCCGGCGACCATGATGGGCGCCATCCCGGTGGGGTCGGGACTGAACAGGAAGGCGATGCCGAGGAAGGCCCCCCAGAAGTACAGCCGTTTCTCGGCGAGCCACGCCCGCGTCGTCAGCCCCATCATGATGGCCAACATCACGAACAGGGGAATCTGGAAGACGGCCGCGAACAGCCCCATCATGAGGACGATGAGGCCGAACGTATCGGAGAGGCCGAACGCGACGACGGCGGCACTCCGGGAGTACGTCAGGAAGTACGTGAAGATGGCGGGAAGGATGAGGAAGTACGCGAACAGTACGCCGATGCCCGCGAGAACGAGACTCGCGGGGACCGAAGCGAGGTAGTAGCGACGCTCGTGTTCGTAGAGGCCGGGGCGCATGAACAGGTACGTCTGGTAGACGAAGACGGGGAGGGCGACGATGAACCCGCCCAGCGTGGCGACTTTCAGCCGCGCGAGGATGAGTGCGAGCGGGTGGTACACGCGGGGGCGAGCGACGTCGCCACCGGGTAACACGGAGTACCACAGGAAGTTGATGATGTAGTCGCCGAACGGGAACACGACGCCGGAGACGATTGCCATGACGACGAGGACGATGCCGAGGCGGTACACCATCTCCTCGATGTGGTCCGCAAGCGGCATCTCCTCGTCGCTTTCGGGGCCCTCGCCGACGAAGCCGTCGTCGACCTCGTAGGACCCGTCGGCCGTCTCACCCATGTACGTCGAACGGTACCGGCCGTTTGTAAGCCTTCTCGTCGGCGCCGGCAGGCCGAACGGAAAAGGTTGATAACTGCGAAAGACGACCTTCCCGTCGTGTCTAGTGCCGCCGATGACGACGTCAAGTGGACGGTCGCGGAGGGGCGTGCACAGCTCGGTGCCCTGCTGTCGACCGCACAGACCCATCTCCAGAAGGTGTTCATCGTCTTCGTCATCGGTCTCATCGGAACCATCTACGTCCTGCGGGCGTTCGTCTGGAGCATCCTGAAGGCCGACCTCAACACCAATCCGGACATCGTCGTCGTCGCCATCACCCCCTTCGAGGTCATCCTCCTGCAGGTGAAAATCGGCCTCGTCGTCGGGATTCTGCTGTCGGTGCCGATGCTCGTCTACTACTCACGGGATTCGCTGAAGCAGCGAGGGCGGTGGCCCGACTCGATTCCGTGGTGGAAATCCGCCGGCTTCGGCCTCGTCAGCCTCGGGCTGTTCGCCGGCGGCGTCGCCTACGCCTACAACCTCTTCTTCCCGCTCATGTTCGGCTTCCTCGCGTCGAACGCCGTCGGTGCCGGCTTCCAGCCGACCTACTCGATTTCGATGTGGGCGCAGTTCATCTTCCTGCTGTCGCTGTCGTTCGGCCTCGCGGCCCAACTACCCTTGGTGATGAGTACGCTGTCGTACACCGAAATCGTCCCCTACGAGACGTTCCGGGACAAGTGGCGACACGCCGTCGTCGCCATCTTCATCTTCGGCGCACTGTTCTCGCCGCCGGACCCCTTCACGCAAATCATGTGGGCCGTCCCGCTCGTGACGCTGTACGGGGTGTCGCTGTATCTGGCGAAAATCGTCGTCACGGCCAAGCGCTCGAGCGAATCGACCGACTTCCAGTCGGTCGCTCGCGCACACTGGAACGTGCTCGCGGGGCTGTTCCTCGTCGGTGGCGCCATCGTCTACGCTTTCTACACCTACGGCGGCGTCGGCGGCGTCAACGGCGTCCTCGACTCGGTCGGGTCCAGCTATCGGTTCATTCCCGCGGGCGAGGCCTACGGTCTCCCCGAAGCGACGTACGCCGCCGCCGTCAGCGCTCTCTACGGTGCCCTCGCCGCACTCGTCGGCTTCGGCTACTTCGTCTACGAGGGCCTCGAAGAGAGCGCCCAACAGTACGCGGTGCCGGGCGGGTCTCCCGCCGATCCCGCCGATATCGACCTCTCGGAGCTGGACGAGGGGGGCATCCGCGCGGCGCCGGCCGCCGCCTTCGCCCGTCTCGAAGAGGACGAGGCCGCCGCCCTGGCCGGACGGGCGATAGAGGAGGACGACCCCGGGCGCGCACGGGCCATCCTCGACCGCTACGACGACATCAACCCGCCGAAGGCCGACGTCTCCCCGAACGACTTCGAGGACGGCGACGACGAGGCCGCCACGGCCACCGGCGCCCAGTCGGACGAGGAGGAGGAGGAGGGAGGCATCCTCGCTCGCCGCGGAGCCGGAATGTTGAGCGCCTTCAGCGAGGACGACATCGACGAGGACGACATCGGCGGCTACGCCTACGACGCCGCCTTCGTCCTCAACAGCATCACCTCGAAATCGTTCCGACTGGTCGGCCTGTTCATGGTCGTGTTGGCCGGGACGTTCTTCGTGCTGTATCAGGGCGGCATCGGTCGGCTCAACGACCAGTTCGTCAGCCGGATACCCTCGGAGTACGCCGCCGAACAGGTGTCCATCGTCACGCTCCACCCCGTCGAGGCGCTCATCTTCCAGATTAAGGTGGCGACCATCTTCGGTGCCGCCGCCGTGTTGCCGCTGCTGCTGTACTACGCCTGGCCTTCGCTGAAGGAGCGCGGACTGGCCCGCGGTGACCGCCGCGTCCTGCTCGCGTGGGGCGGCAGCCTCATCGTCGGCATGGTCGTCGGGAGCATCGTCGGCTTCGTCTACGTCGCGCCGTCGGTCATCTCGTGGCTCGCCGCGGACGTACTCGACGCCGGCATGATTATCGCCTACCGCATCAACAACTACGGCTGGCTCATCTTCTTCCTCACCGTCGGAATCGGCATCCTCGCGATGATTCCCGTCTCGATGGTGCTGTTCTACCGCGGCAACATCGTCGCCTATCGGACGATGCGAACCCGCTGGCGAGAGGTCACCATCGGCGTCCTCGCCGCCGGGGCGCTGCTGTCTCCCCGTGGCGTGTTCACGATGTTCCTCCTCGGCATCCCAATCATCTTCGCCTACGGCGTCGGGTTAGCCATCCTGTGGCTGCTCACGCTCGGCGGTCGCCGCGAGCGACGGCGCGTCGAACCGGCCGACTGAAGCGGGCTCCCACGCCACCGACCCGCCGACCCGCGTTGGGAACGGCTTAAGTATTCTCACAGTCATCCCCGAGTATGCCCAAGATAAGCGTCGAGATTCCAGGGGAACTGCTCGCCGACCTCGACGACCACGTCGGTGACGACGGCAAGTACGTCAACCGGAGCGACGCCATCCGGGCGTCCATCCGGAAGAACCTCGACATTCTCGACGAAATCGACGCCCGCCACGACCGACTCGAGGACGATGAGTAACGCCCTCGAACCGCGGCGAGCACTCCCGGCCGGCGCCGTCGCACTGGCGGCGATGTTCGTAACCGCGCTCGTCACCGCACAGGTGACCGCCTCGAAACTCCTGTTGTTCGAGTCGCCGGTCGGACTCCCGGTGACGGGAACCAGTCTCGTGTTGCCCGGCGCGGCGCTGGCGTATGCGCTGACGTTCCTCGCGACGGACTGCTACACC
>JBMCDV010000173.1:0-4005 GCA_048618255.1 Natronomonas sp.
GTCGAACGCGATGCACCGTGCGGGTCTCATCGGCATGCCGCGTCGGACCGCCGAACCGCAGTACGACGGCTTCACCTTCGACGCCGGCTTCAGCACCGTCGCGGAACTCGACTTCCAAATCGCCATCGGCGGGACGCTGTTGTTCATCTCGCTGGTGTTGTTCCTCGGCAACGTCATCGTCTCGCTGTTCGAAGGGCCGATGGAGGGGTCCGTCGACTTCTCCCTCGGCGAACCGCTGTCGGGTCCGGAGGACTCCCCGAAGGTGCTCGACAACCTCTGGCTGTGGACGGCCATCGCCGTCGTCCTCGTCGTGTTGGCGTACTCGCTGCCGATTGCGGCCATCGTCTCCGACGGCGGGCTGTTCGGTCCCGGAACGGGCACGTATCCGGCGTGGCTGCTGGAGGTGTTACCGTGAGCAGGAAGATTTCCCGGGTCGGCCTGCTGGTCATCCTCGCGTTCCTGACGCCGCTCATCGTCGAGCTGCGGACGGTCGCGGGATTCATCGGGGTCTCGCTGTCGCCGACAGCGTACGTCGGTCTCGCGGCGGCGATCGTCGTCGTCGTTCTGCTCGCGGTGGCGCTGTGGAACCTCCACGTCGAGGGTGCACTGCTGAAACAGACGGGGGAGACCTGAGATGGCGACATCGACATCGAGTGAGCGACTCGACCGGGCGCTCCCGGTGGGTCGGTCGACGGCGGTTCGAGCCGTCGGGACGCTGTTGGCGCTCGAACTGCTTGCGGTGTTCGTCTACCTCCGGGTGACGGGTACGAACATCCTCGCTCCCCGGTACACGCTGTACCCGTTCGTGTGGATAAACGTCGGCGCGTGGGTGCTGTTGCGACGGCCGACCGTTCCGGCGTCACCTCGGCGACGCATCGCGGCCGGCGTGGTCGCAGTCGGCTACTTCGGCGTGTTGGCGGTCGCCGGCGGCCTCGTCGGTTCGGGCGGGATGGACATGCCCGCTCGCATCGCGTGGCTCTCGCCGGGGTGGGGACCGGCGTTCATGTACACGAACACCGTCGTCGACATCTCGCTCATCCCCTTCGAGGTCGTCGGCTACGCCGCGCTCGCGGTGTTGGTGTACACGGTCGTCCTCTCGGGGGCCCGCTCTGCGCTGGCGGGCGTGCTCGGCGTCGCCACCTGCGTCGGCTGTCTGTGGCCGTTCGGGGCCGCACTGGCCGCCGCGTTGGGCGGGGTCGGCTCGCCGCTCGCGAGTACCGTCCCCAGCGTCGCCTACGACCTCTCGACGGTCGTGTTTCTCGCGACCGCCGGCGTGCTGTACTGGTCGGCACGACGGACGGCGTAGGCGCTCTCCGGCGTATTTTCCGCAGAAAAAATCGGTCGTGTAGCTATCGCGTCCGTCGCGGGGTGAACCGACGGGTCGCGGCCGCGACGACGAGAAGTATCGCTCCGAAGAGGAGCGTACTGGCAATCATTCCGGTCGCGGAGACGGGCAACGCTCCGGCGAGCACCGGCCACAGCGTCCACAGTCCGAGCCCGACGAGCCCGACGACGAGGATGCCCAGTACGACCGCGATGAACGGCATCACGCGTTCGGGTTGCACGGGCGGTTCGTCCGCCGACCGCTGGGTGGGTAGCTGGCTCATATCTACAGATAGGCGCCGAACCCGCTTAAAAAACGAACCTGTTTCCCGGCTCGTGGGAATCGGCTCGAAGCGGGCGACACTGCCGTCACCGACCCGGAACGTTTGTCCTCGTCGGGGCGGTAGTCCCGACGATGCTCGAAATCGACGGCTCGACAGGCGGGGGACAAATCGTCCGGACGGCGCTGTCGCTGTCGGCGCTGTCGGGGACGGCGGTTCGAATCGAGAACGTTCGTGGCGACCGCCCGACGCCGGGGTTGCGACCCCAGCACCTCGCGGCCGTCGAGGCGATGGCGGCGCTGTGTTCGGCGACTGTCGAGGGCGATACGGTAGACTCGGAGACTCTCGTGTTTCGGCCAGAGGCCGTGACTGCCGACGACGTGTCGGTCGATGTCGGCACCGCCGGCAGCGTCGCGTTGGTGTTCGATACGCTGCTGCCGCTGGCCGTCGCCATCGACGACCCGGCGACGGTGACCGTCACGGGCGGCACCGACACGAAGTGGGCACCGCTCGTGTCGTATCTGCAGCGCGTCAAACTCCCGCTTCTGTCCGAAGTCGGCCTCGATGCGGAGGTCACAGTCGACTCCCGTGGATTCTACCCGGCCGGCGGGGGCCGAGCGATGCTGACGCTGCGGCCATCGTCGCTGTCGCCGCTGTCGCTGACCGACCGCGGTTCGCTCCGGCGCGTCGAGGTGTACTCGACGGCCACCGAGGAGTTAGCCGACGCTGAGGTGGCCGAACGGCAAGCCGCTGCCGTCGCCGGGGAACTCGACGCCGACGCCTCGGTCGGAACGGAAGCCGCGTTCGTCGAAGCCGACTCGACCGGCTCTTCCGTGCTCGTCGTCGCCGTCTACGAGGGAACGCGCGCCGGCTTTTCGGCGCTCGGGGAGGCGGGCAAGCCCTCCGAGGAGGTCGCAGCCGAGGCCGTCGAGGCGTTCCATCGGTTCCACGAGGGGACCGCCGTCGTCGACCGCCACCTCGCCGACCAGGCTCTGGTCTTTCTCGCGCTGGCTGGCGGGCAGGTGCTGGCCCCCGAACTGACCGACCACGTCGAGACCAACCGGACGGTCATCGAGGCGTTCGGCTACGACCTCACGGTGTCCGACGGCGACGGCGGCGTTCTCCTCGAGGGCTGAGGGCTTTCGACTGACCGTCCACTCCCGGCGGGTTCCGTGTGCGCTTTTCCCAATAGTTGCGCACATATGCTTGCCGTCCGGAGTGTCGATATGGGACTGGACGAGGACGCGCTCGGATACCACCGCACCGACCCGCCCGGCAAACTGGAGATTTCGACGACGAAGCCGACGAACACCCAGCGGGACCTCTCGCTTGCGTACTCGCCGGGCGTCGCCGCACCGTGTCGTGCCATCGCCGACGACCCTGAAGACGCCTACACCTACACGACGAAGGGAAACATGGTCGGTGTCGTCTCGAACGGCACCGCAGTCCTCGGGTTGGGCGATATCGGCGCGCAGGCCTCGAAGCCGGTGATGGAGGGCAAAGGCGTACTGTTCAAGCGCTTCGCCGACATCGACGTCTTCGACATCGAGTTGGACGAAGACGACCCGGCGGCGTTCGCCGAGGCGGTCGCGATGATGGAACCGACGTTCGGCGGCATCAACATCGAGGACATCTCCGCGCCGGCGTGTTTCGAAATCGAATCCTTCCTCCGCGAGGAGATGTCGATTCCCGTCTTCCACGACGACCAACACGGGACGGCCATCATCTCGGGGGCGGCACTGCTGAACGCCGTCGATGTCGCAGGGAAGGACCTCTCGGAACTCGAAATCGTCTTCTCCGGGGCCGGCGCCTCCGCACTCGCCACCGCCCGCTTCTACGTCTCTCTGGGCGCCGACCGCGACAACATCACGATGTGTGACTCCTCGGGCATCATCACCGAAGAACGCGCCGAAGCCGGCGACGTAAACGAGTTCAAACAGGAGTTCGCACAGGACTGTCCCGCGGGCGACCTCACCGACGCGATGGCGGGCGCCGACGTGTTCGTCGGCCTCTCTATCGGTGGATTGGTCTCCGAGGAGATGGTCCAGTCGATGGCGTCGGACCCAATCATCTTCGCGATGGCGAACCCGGACCCCGAAATCGGCTACGAGGCGGCGAAGAACGCCCGCGAGGATACGGTCATCATGGCGACTGGGCGCTCGGACTATCCCAACCAGGTCAACAACGTCCTCGGGTTCCCGTTCATCTTCCGGGGAGCGCTGGACGTGCGGGCGACCGAAATCAACGAGGCGATGAAAGTCGCCGCCGCCGAGGCACTCGCCGAGTTGGCCCGCCAGGACGTTCCCGACGCCGTCGTCAAAGCCTACGGCGACCAACCACTGCAGTTCGGCCCCGACTACATCATCCCCAAACCGCTCGACCCACGCGTCCTCTTCGAGGT
>JBMCDV010000174.1:0-3992 GCA_048618255.1 Natronomonas sp.
CGCGATGGGAGGTCAGCCTCGACGGCGAAAGCTACTCCGCGCCCGCCGTCGCAGCGGGGGCGGTGTACGTCGGCAGCGACGACGAGACGCTGTACGCCTTCGACACCGATGGCCGACGCCAGTGGACGTACTCGATGCCGGATTGGGTTCGGACCGACCCGCTCGCAGTCGACGGGACGGTGTACGCCGGGTCGGACTGAGATGCCCGCCGCCACCGCGGGAATTTTGCCGGAGCGACGCCTACTGGAAGCGTGACCTACAGCGCCGTCCTGTTCGACCTCGATGGAACCCTCTGTGAACAGGCCCAATCGCCGGAGACGGTGTATTACGGCGCCTTCGAGGCGGCCGGTATCGAACCGTTCGGCGACCCCGAGGACCTGTGGGCGGCGCTCGGTGACTCGCCGCCACCGGACGACGAAGCGAGCTATCTGGCTGCCGGATTTACCAAGGTGGCTGCCCAACACGACCGGGCGACGGTCGACGCGACAGCTCTTGGTGAGGGGTTTCTGGAGGTCGTGGATTACGCCATGGTGACGCCATCTCCGGGCGCACAGACGGCCGTCGAGACGGCCCGAAACCACGCTCGAGTCGGAGTCGTCACCAACGGCCCCGAGTCGAGGCAGGCCCAGAAACTGGACGCGCTGGCGTTCGGCGACCGCTTCGAGACGGTCGTTTACGCGGGTGACCTTCCGCGTCGGAAACCGCACTGCGACCCCTTCGATGCCGCACTCGATGCGCTCGGTGCCGCGCCGGGCGATGCTCTCTACGTCGGTGATTCACTGGAGTACGACGTTGCCGGCGCACAGAACGCGGGGCTGGCGAGCGCGTGGTACTCGCCGACGGGGGCCGACCCCGAACCGTACCGGCCCGAGCACGTCCTCGGTTCGCTGTCCGACCTCGCCGGTGTGGTCGAACCGTGACTGAATCTCCGCAGGCCGTCCTCGCGGAGGTGTTCCCGGAGGCGTCCGTTCAGTCGGTCACGACGCCGTCGGAGGGGAACCGAAAGCGAACGGCCGTCGTCGGCCTCGATGACGGCCGAACGGTCGTCGTCCAGCAATCGCCCGACGCCGAGGCGCTCCGGACGGAGATGCGAGTGGCACGGGCGGTCGCGACTCGAACGACGATTCCGGTCCCGGCCGTCCTCGACGTCGGTCGCATCGACGCCCACGGCTACTGTGTCACCGAGTACGTCGACGGTGACAACCTCCACGAGCGGTTCGCGTCTCTCCCATCGGGCCGGCGCGAGCGACTCGCACGGCAGTTCGGCCACGCGCTCGCCGAGTTACACGAGGCGTTCCCCTTCGAGCGGTTCGGTACCGTCCGTGCCGAAGATGGGACGCTTCGGGCGAACGGACCGGACGAGTACGAACCGTGGCTGGTCGGTCACGGCGAGGCCGGCGTTCGTGCCTTACCGGCCGCGTTTGCCGACCTCGAAACGCCGCTACTCGAGGCAATGCGGGGGCCAACGGCACGAGAGAATCCCAGGCCTCGACTGTATCCGTGGGATTTGCGCCCCGGCAACGCACTCGTCGAGTCGGGAGAACTGGTTGCCGTCCTCGATTGGGGCGAACCGCTCGCGGCGGAAGCCGGGCTCTCGGTCGCCAAGACCGAACACCTCGTCGCCGACTGGTACGTCGAGGACCCGACACGGCTTCGGGCGGCGTTTCGTGACGGCTACAGTTCCGTTCGACCGCGCCCGGAACCGACGCGACGGGAGCGGCTGATAGCCGTTCTCCGCTCGGCGGTCGACGCCGACGGCGAGGTCACACGTCCGGGGTATCCGGAACGAACCGGTGATGCTGCCATCGCGTTCCACCGGAACCGACTGGAAGCGTTGCTGTGAGGGTGGGAACTACCACGGATTGATTGCGTGTTTCTTCGACGGCCACTCCTCCTCGCGTGGTTCGTCGTAGCGATTCAACGCGCGTTTCACCCAGCCGTACGTCTCCGTGGGTTCGATGACGGCGTCCATTCCGACGCCCTCGACCGACCGGATGGCGTCGGTGCGGTCCTTGTAGAACTCGACGAGTTCCTGCCGCTTGGTTTCGGGGTCGTCGGCCGCCTCGATTTCTCGTCCGTGAACGACGTCGACGGCGCCCGCGATACCCATCGCCGCGACCTCCGCGGTCGGCCAGACGGCCGTGAGGACGTTCTGGACGGACTCGCCGCCGCCCATAGCGACGTGGCCGAAGCCGTAGCCGCGCCGAAGGACGAGATTGACGATGGGCACCGTCGCGCGATTGAGTTCGAAGGGGAGTTTACCGGCGGCGCGGGCGACGCCGTCGCGTTCGGAGTCCGGTCCCGGGAGGATGCCGGGTACGTCCTCAAGGGCGATGATGGGGAGGCCGAACGCATCACACAGGGAGACGAACCGTGCGGCCGCGGTGGAGGCGTCGGCGTCGATGGTCCCGGCCATCACCCGGGGGTTGTTGGCGACGACGCCGACCGGTCGGCCATCGACGCGAGCGAACCCGGTGACGACGTTGCGGGCGAACTCCGGTTTCGTCTCGAAGAACGTCCCGTCGTCGGTAACGCCCTCGATGATTGCGTAGATGTCGTAGCCCTTCTTGGGGTCGGCGGGCATCACCTCCAGCAGGCGTTCGCGGGCGGCCTCGGAGGGTGGACGAGCGTCGACAGTCGGCGGGTCGCGACGGGCGTTCCGCGGTAGGTACGAGAGGAACTCACGAATGCCGTCGAGACAGGCCTCGTCGTCCTCGTATGCGCGGTCGGCCATGCCGGTCTCGGCCGTCTGGAACTGTGCACCGCCCAACTCTTCCTTCGAGCGGTCGACGCCGAGGGCGGCCTTCACCAGCGATGGGCCGGCGACGCCGAGGGTCGACCCTTCGACCATCGGCACGAAGTCGGCCATCGCCGAGAAGTTCGTCGGTGCGGCGAAACCGGGGCCCATCATCGCCGAAACGATGGGCACCCACCCGGAGAGCTTCGTCTGCAATCGGAAGATGCCGCCGTCGCCCTGTGCGGTGGGGCGGGCGTCGAGTCCTTCCTGAATCCGGTGGCCGCCGCCGTCGTGGAGGAGGACGGTCGGGAAGCCGCGTTCGAGCGCCAACTCCATGACTCGCTTCAGTTTCTCGCCGCCGGTGTGGCCGATGGAACCGCCCTTGACGGTGAAGTCGGTGGCAGCGATGGCGACCGGTCGCTCGTTGACGTCGCCGACGCCAGCGACGACGCCGTCGGCGGGGGCATCCTCCCGGTCCCAGTCTGCGGTTTCGGGCGTCGTCGGCGCCGGGGCGGCGAGTCGGCCGATTTCGTCGAAACTCTCACAGAGGTACTCGACGCGCTCGCGGGCAGTGAGTTTGTCCTGTGCGTGCTGTTTCTCGACGGCGCCCGGTCGCCCCTCGTCGGCGACGGACCGTTTTGCCTCCCGCAGTTCTTCGAGAAGGTCCTCCATTCGCGTTTCCTCCGACATGGGACGACGCTCGCCCCGCGTGCTGTTAACATTGTTCGTCGAACAGCGAACACATACTCCAACGCGTTAAATCGGGTTTTGTGGGCACAAATGTGTATAAAAACGACACTCGGGGACGGCTCTGTTCGAATTATAGGCACGTACGTGCATAAAAGAGGAACCATAACCGCAACTACTTTGCCTGCGGGGCAGTCCGTTTCAACCATGAAAATAGCCGGTATGGCCTCGAACCGCGGCCGAAACCTGCTTCACATCGCGGACACCGAGCCGGGCGGTGCCGAGTTCTCGGTCGTCCTCACGAACGAGGAGGGCGCCCCCGTCATCGAAGGCGCCGCCGAACGCGGCATCCCGACCGAAGTCGTCCCCAAATCCGACGACGAGACACGCGAAGAACACGAACGTCGCGTCCTCCAGCGGCTGGAGGGGTACGACGTCGACATCGTCTGTCTCGACGGCTACATGCGCATCCTCACCGACGAGTTCCTCAATGCGGCGCCGACGACGCTCAACGTCCACCCCTCGCTCCTGCCGTCGTTTCCGGGGATGGACGCCTACGAGCAGGTAC
>JBMCDV010000175.1:0-3967 GCA_048618255.1 Natronomonas sp.
ACGGAGAACGCAGCCCGGCTTCCGGACCGCGCCGAGGAGATCAACAACATCGACGTCGGGATGACCCCCTCGGAGGTCGTCTACGAGGAGAACAAGCTCGAACTGCTGCACTACAAGCCCGAGGACGCCGGGATCGACGTGCCCGAGGACGAACAGAACGACGTACCGATCCTCATCGTCTACGCGCTGATCAACAAGCCGTTCATCCTCGACCTCCAGCCGGACCGCTCGGTCGTCCGGCGGCTGCTCGAGGCCGGCCACGACGTCTACCTCATCGACTGGAACGAGCCCTCGACGCTCGACCAGCACCTCACGATCGACGACTACGTCAACCGCTACATCGACAACTGCGTCGACGTCGTCCGGGAGCGCTCCGGACAGGACCGCATCAACATCCTGGGATACTGCATGGGCGGGACGATGACCGCGATGTACACCGCCCTCCACCAGGAGAAGGTCCGGACGCTGGGACTGATGGCGGCCGGCCTCTGTTTCGACGACACTGGTGGCGTCCTCGAGTTGTGGGGCAACGACGAGTACTACGACCCACGGGACGTGGTCGACGTCTTCGGCAACGTTCCCGCGGAGATGCTCGACGTCGGCTTCGCGCTGATGGACCCCGTCGCCAACTACGTCTCGAAATACGTCCGACTGTACGACAACCTCGAGAACGACGACTTCGTCGAGAACTTCGCCCGGATGGAACGATGGCTCGGCGAGGGCATCGACCTCGCCGGCGAGGCGTACATCCAGTTCCTCGAGGATATCTACCAGCAGAACAAACTGTACAACAACGAACTGTACCTGAACGGGAAACACGTCGACATCACGAAGATCGACGTTCCCATCCTCCAGATTACAGGCGAGTACGACCACCTCATCCCCTCGGAGTCGAGTAAGCCGTTCAACGAGGTCGTCGGCAGCACGGACACCGAAATCATCGAGTATCCGACCGGCCACATCGGACTCGCCGTGTCGGGGTCGAGTCACCGCGACGTCTGGCCCCGCGTTGCCGAGTGGTACATCGAGAAGTCCGCCGACGACCCCGAACATCTCGATGAGGTCGAAACTGCCGTCGAAGAGGCGACCGACCAAATCGGCATCGAGGAAATCGACGTGGACATCGAAACCGACGAGGGGACAATCGAAGCCGAAGCGAGCGCCATCGAGGAGACCGTCGCCGAGGAGGCCGACGAGGACGTCGAGGCCGACGATGTCGACCCCGCCGGCACCGAGGAATCGGACCTCGAAGAGCTCGAGGGAATCGGCCCGACGTACGCCGAGCGACTGCGAGAGGGCGGCATCCGAACCATCGCCGAACTCGCCGAGGCCGACGCCGAGACCGTTGCCGAAGCCGCAGAAGTCGGGACTGCACGCGCAGAAGACTGGATTCAGCAGGCGACGAACTGATTCGGGAGCGAGGGGTTACGCCGCAGTCGGTTGGCCGCCGCCGGCCGGTCGTGCCGGCAGGACCGTCGGTTCCGGCGGTGTAGGGTGATTCGACGCCGCAACGGCGGTGTCAGCCGGTGCGGTCATCCCCGAGAACTGTAGGCGGACGTAGCCGAGATACGGGATGCGAGCCTCGGCCGTCCCGATTATCCACTCGGGTTTGACGACCGTCGAGACACCCATTATCTGGTCGTAGTTGGGGTTGGCGTCGCCCAGCGTGACGAACCCGGCGTGTGGGGCCGGACAGGTCCGGACCTGATCGCAGCTGACGGAACCGCTGACCTGTGGGTCGGTCCGTTGGACCCAGTTTTCGCCGTCTTCGACCCACAGCATCGACCGGTGTATCACCGGCGTCTCCGTCGGGTCGCCGTTCGGCATGAACACGATTACGTCGCCGTATCCGTTGAACTCGGTGTGTCCCACCTCGCGTGCGGTGTCGGCCGGAATCACCCCCGTCGACTTCCCCTCGTGAACCGGGGCTTCCTCGGGGACGAACCGCTCGTTGTCGACGACGAACACGAGGTCGCCTTTCTCCATGTTGGGAACCATGCTGCCCGATTCGATGGCGACCATCGGTGGCCAGATGCCGCTGATGGCGAAGAGAATCAGGCCGACTGCCAGCACCGCCGCGACGCTCGTCACCACGTCCCGCATGTACAGGACGACTTCCTTGTCCGTCGTCCAGAACCACTTGAGCCAGCCGACCACGCCGGATGGCCGTTCCTCCCTCGGGGCGTCGCCGGCGTCGGACGGTCCGTTCGGTGGACCGGAACCGTCCTCTCGGTCGGTCATTGCAACCCCGTAGCGGCCCGGTCCGTTTGAACGTTCTGGGTCCGCTACGCTTTTGACCGCCGACAGCAACCTCAGTCTGTGCCAAACGAGGAGCCGGCGCGGTTGGCCAGCGAACTCGCGAGTCACGGCTACACTGCCGACCGCGAGGCGATTACGCTGCTCGCCGCCGCGGAGAACCCCGCGGAGGCGCTGTTGTTGGCCGTCGAGGCCACGCCCGACGACGCGCTGAAACTCTCGGCCGCCGACGTTCGTGACGCCCTCGACGGTACACCGCGCGCGCGCCGTGACCCGATTTCGGGGGGCGAGGGGGGCACAACGGCCGAATCGACGGCGGCCGACGCCGCGACGGACACGGCAGGGTCGGCGGACACGCCGATGACCGAACCGGCGGAAGCGACGACGCCGGAGACCGCAGCGACGCCCGAAGCGCCGTCCACGCCGACGAGTGGGGCCGACCCCTCAACGGAAGACCCCTCCGTTTCGACTGGAACCCGAGACCCCCAATCGAGGGGTTCGGGGGGTTCCTCTCCAGTTGAAACGAAGGGGTCTTCGGGCGGCCGAGACACCGACCCCTCGCTGCGCTCGCTGGAAATCGGTAACGACATGACTGGCCGCTCGACTGGGACCGGCGAGTACAAGGACTTCGTGGCGACGTTCCGGGACCGCTACGACCGACTCTCGGGGAAGTTGAAGGGACGGGTCAACCACCGCAACGCGACGGCGCTACAGGCAAGCCCCGGGGGGGGTGACGCCGGCATGGTCGGGATGGTTTCGGACGTTCGTTCGACCGCAAACGGCCACTGGATTATCGAGTTAGAGGACACGACGGGCGTGTTCCCTTGTCTCGTGATGAAAGACAAGGACATCGCCAGCCTCGTAGAGGAGTTGCTGTTCGACGAGGTCATCGCCGTCGACGGGACGCTGTCGGACGACGGGAGTATCATGTTCGTCGACAGCCTCCACTTCCCGGACGTCCCCCGGACGTACAAGCCCTCGACGGCGGACCGCCACGTCCAGGCCGCGCTCATCAGCGACGTCCACGTCGGCAGCGAGGAGTTCATGGTCGACGCCTGGCAGCGGTTCACGTCGTGGCTCCACACCGAGGAGGCCGAGAACATCGAGTATCTGCTGTTGGCCGGGGACATGGTCGAGGGCGTCGGCGTCTACCCGAACCAGGACGAGGAACTCGACATCGTCGACATTTTCGACCAGTACGAGGCGTTCTCGGAGCACCTCAAGGAGGTTCCCGGCGACATGGAAATCGTCATGATACCCGGCAACCACGACGCGGTTCGCCTCGCGGAACCGCAACCCGGCTTCGACGAGGAGTTGCGGGACATCATGACCGCACACGACGCCCGTATCGTCTCGAACCCGGCGATGGTCTCCGTCGAGGGCGTCTCTGTGTTGATGTATCACGGCGTTTCGCTGGACGAAGTCATCGCCGAACTCCCCGAGGAGAAGGCCAACTACGACGAACCCCACAAGGCGATGTACCAACTGCTGAAGAAACGCCACGTCGCCCCGCAGTTCGGCAGCCACACCCGATTGGCTCCCGAGGAGAAGGACTACCTCGTCATGGACGAGGTGCCGGACGTGTTCCACACCGGCCACGTTCACAAACTCGGCTGGGGGAAATACCGGAACGTGCTGGCGGTGAACTCCGGCTGTTGGCAGGCCCAGACCGACTTCCAGAAGAGCGTCAACATCGACCCCGACGCCGGCT
>JBMCDV010000176.1:0-3963 GCA_048618255.1 Natronomonas sp.
GAGTTCACCCAACCGACCGCCGAATTGCGTCGGTATCGCGTGCCGCTGGACCGCCGGTACGGCAACGTCACGAGCGAGACGCTCCATCCCGGTCCCTTCGAGTTCCCCGCCATCGACTACGGTCGACGCGGCCGCCGGTACCGCTACGCCTACGGCGTCGGTGCCCCGACAGACGACGGACGTGCCGGCTTCGCCGACCGCCTACTGAAGGTCGACGTCGAGACGGGGACGACCGAGGTGTGGCGTCCACCCAACTGTTTCGTCGGCGAACCGCTCTTCGTCCCCCGACCCGACGGCGAGGCCGAAGACGACGGCGTCGTGTTGGCGGTCGCACTCGATGCCGACGAAGAGCGGTCGTTCCTCGCCGTTCTCGACGCCGAGTCGTTCGAGGAACGCGCCCGGGCGACGACGCCCATCGCCGTCCCCTTCGGATTTCACGGGCAGTTCGTACCGCGAGGGGAGCGCTACTACCGGAGTAACGATTGAGCCTGACGGTCGCCCCCACGCTTTACCTCGTGGACGCCGTCGGTGGGCTATGGACAGCAAGCGGTTCCTCTTCGTCTCGCTGGACGCTGCCCTCATCGGGGACGTGGCGTGGCAGGTTTCCAGGGAAGGTCACGACGTAAAGTACTACATCGAGGCGGCGTCGGACAAGGAGATAGCCGACGGCTTCGTTCCGAAGACCGACGACTGGGAGGCGGAAGTCGAGTGGGCGGACGTGATAGTGTTCGACGACATCTGGGTCGGTTCCGATATCGGTACTGGCGAACTCGCCCGAGAACTCCGTGAGCAAGGGAAAGCCGTCGTCGGCGGGACGCCGAACACCGACCATCTCGAAGAAGACCGGGGCTATGCGATGGAAATGCTCGAAGACCACGGTGTCAACACCACCGAACACCACATCTTCAACGACTTCGACGAGGGGATTCAGCACGTTCAGGAGAATCCTGCACCGTACGTCATCAAGCCGCTCGGTGAGGTCCAGAACGTCAAACGGCTCCTCTACGTCGGGAATGAGGATGACGGTAGTGACGTCGTCGAGGTGCTGAAAGCCTACAAGAAGGCGTGGGGCCACCGGATGAAGGGTTTCCAGCTGCAGCGGAAAGTCGAGGGCGTCGAAGTCGCTATCTGCGGGTTCTTCAACGGCAACGAGTTCATCGACCAGGTCAACTTTAATTTCGAGCACAAGAAGTTATTCCCGGGAAACATCGGCCCTCAGACCGGCGAAATGGGGACATCGATGTTCTGGGCGGGCCAGAACAAGTTATTCAAAGAGACCTTCGGCAAACTGGAGGGCTGGCTCGCTAACGAAGGCTACGTCGGCAGTATCGACATCAACTGCATCGTCAACGAGGACGGGATTTACCCGCTGGAGTTCACCCCCCGGTTCGGTTATCCGACTATCACGTTACAGGAGGAGTCCTTCGAATCCCCGACCGGGCAGTTCTTCTACGACCTCGCACGCGGGGCGGACCCGAACCTGCAGGTCCACCAGGGGTATCAGGTCGGCGTCCGGGTCGTCCTGCCGCCGTTCCCGTTCGACGACGAGAAAACCTACGACGAGAACTCACGGAACGCGGCAGTCGTCTTCGAAACGGACAGCCGTGAGGGGATTCACATCGAGGACGCGAAGAACGTCGACGGCCAGTGGCGCGCCGCCGGTGAGTCCGGGATGCCACTGGTCGTCACCGGGAAGGGTGAGACGATGGGGGCCGCCCGCGAACAGGCCTACGACCGCATCGACGACATCGTCATCCCGAACCTCTACTATCGCGACGACATCGGCGAACGCTGGACGGACGGCGACGGCGACCGCCTGCTGGCGTGGGGGTATCTCGGTCCTGCCTGAGGCCGTCGGCGACTACCCCTCGATTGGCGTCTTGACGATGGTGACCGGCCGCTCGGCCATGTTGGCGACGCGGTCGGCGACGCTGCCGAGCAGTCGGCGGTACTCCCCGGAGCGGGTCTTCGACCCGATGACGGTCAGGTCGATGTCGGCGTCGTCCATGTACGCGAGGATTTCCTCGTGTGGCACGCCGTGACGAACGACCGCGTGGGTTTCGACGCCCGCCTCGTCCGCGGTGGCGACGACTTCTTCGACCGCCTCCTCGCCCGCCTGTTCGAGTGCGCTCTCTAACCCCTCGAACTCGTGGACGTACTCGTCGCCGGGGTAGGAACTGTATGCGTCGGCATCGACGACATAGAGGACGTGGAGTTCGGCATCGTAGCGTCGTGCGGCGTCGATAGCGTGGTCGATGGCGTGGTCGACGCCCGCGCTCATGTCCGTCGGTAGTAACAGTCTGTCGTACATATCTCACGAATCGTGGCGGTGGTTGAAATAAGTCCGGTCGAATCTCGATTTTCGGGACTCGACCCCCACTCCGTCGTCCCGTTTCGGCCATCCAACCGAACCGTCCGCCACGGGATTCCCGCAGTTCGGGATTCGCCCCGTCGTATTAGTCGGTGGGGAGCGAACTTCCACTGGGGGGTGGTCTAGGCGGTCGGTTCGACCGCGTCCGCCCCATAACACACCATGTACGACCGAATACTATTTCCGACGGACGGCAGCGACGGAGCGAAGGCCGCACTCGACCACGCCATCGACCACGCGTTGCGGTACGACGCGGAACTCCACGTTCTCTACGTCGTCGAGGAGAACCTGCCGGTGTTGGAGGCCGGACAGGCCGAACTCCTCGATGCGCTCGAAGCCGAAGGCGAACGCGCCATCGACGACGCCCGCGACCGGGCGAAAGCCGAGGGCGTCGACTCGATTCGCGGCACCGTCGCCGGTGGCTCCCCCTACCGGGGAATTATCGAATACATCGACGACTACGACATCGACCTCGTCATCATGGGGACCCACGGCCGTCGTGGTATCGACCGGTTCCTGCTCGGTAGCGTCGCCGAGAAGGTCGTACGGAGCGCCGACTGCCCGGTGCTGACGGTTCGGGGCGGCGAGGCCGACGAAGACGACGAGTAGCCCTCCGGCACCGACTTCCGTCAGGGCCCGAGCGACCGCGAGGAGTTGAGCACGACGAGCAGGCTGCTCGAAGCCATCGCGACGGCGGCGAAAAGCGGGTTCAACAGCCCGAAGACGGCGAGCGGTATCGCGACGGCGTTGTAGCCGAAGGCCCACGCGAGGTTGCTCTTGATTCGGCGGTTCGTCGCCGCCGCGATGTCGAAGGTGTCGGGCACCGACCGGAGGTCGTCGTCGACGACGACGGCGTCGGCGGCCTCCGTCGCCAACTGCGTCCCACCGGCCAGCGCGATGCCCACGTCGGCGGCCGCCAGGGCGGGGGCATCGTTGCTTCCGTCGCCGACCATCGCGACCGTTCCCGCCGTCCGGAGTCGGCGGACTGTCTCGGCTTTCGCCGCCGGCTTGACGCCCGAGAACACGCGGTCGACGTTCGGGTCCGCCCGGAGTCGGTCCGCGGAGGCGCCCTCGTCGCCGGTCAACACGACCACCTCACGGTCGGCGAACGTCTCGGCGACCGCCTCCCACTCGGGCCGCGTCTCGTCGCCGACCGCGATGACGCCTCGGGCGCGGCCGTCCCAGCCGACGACGACCGGCACCGCACCGTCGGAGCGCACGGCTTCGGCGCGGTCGGCGACCGACTCCGGCACCGTCCACTCGCGGTCGGCGAACAGCGACGGATGCCCGACGAGGACCGCCGTTCCGTCGACGCGTCCCGAGACGCCGCGTTCGTGAGTTTCGATGTCGTCTGCCTCGGGTGCTTCCTCGACGGCGTCGGTGATGGCCGTCGCGATGGGGTGTGCCGAGAAGCGCTCCAGTGCCGCCGCTCGAGCGAGCAGCGGGTCGCGGTCGGTGTCGACGGCGTGCACCTCCCGAACCGTCATCGCGCCCGTCGTCAGCGTCCCGGTTTTGTCGAAGACGACGGTGTCGGCCTCCGGTGCGGCCTCGAACAGCGCGGGCGTGGCGACGACGACGTTCCGGGCCGCTGC
>JBMCDV010000177.1:0-3948 GCA_048618255.1 Natronomonas sp.
CTCGCACTCAAAGGAACAAGAATTTAAACACCGCGAGGGAACACAGCGACACTATGAGCAAGAAGTCGAAGGCCAAAAAGAAGCGGCTGGCGAAACTGGAGAACCAGAACAGCCGCGTCCCCGCGTGGGTCATCATGAAGACCGACCGCGACACGCTGCGCAACCACAAGCGCCGCAACTGGCGGCGGAGTGACACGGACGAATGAGCGCCGAATTCGACGAGCGCGTCATGACGGTCCCGCTCCGGGACATCCTCGCGGAGTCGAAGGGCCAACGCGCCGATAAGGCGATGAGCCTCGTTCGCTCCCATCTCGCACAGCACTTCAACGTCGAGGAGGACGCCGTCCGGCTGGACCCCTCCATCAACGAGGAAATCTGGTCGCGCGGCCGCTCGAAGCCGCCGAAGAAAGTCCGCGTCCGGGCCGCCCGCTTCGAGGAGGAGGGCGAGGCCGTCGTGGAAGCCGAAACCGCATAACGTGCTCCGCGCGGCCCTCTCCGGCTCTTCCTACGTCGGCGTCTTCGCGCGGGCCACGGACGACTGTCTGCTGGTTCGTCCCGACCTCGAGGAGTCGCTACGCGAGGACTTCGAGGACGAACTCGACGTTCCCGCAGTGCCGACGACCGTCGCCGGGTCCTCGACGGTCGGTGCCCTCGCCGTCGGCAACGAGAACGGCCTGCTGGTCAGCCAGCGGGCCACCGACCGCGAGTGCGACCGCATCGAGGAGGCGACCGACCTCCCGGTCGTCGAACTCCCGGGCCGCATCAACGCCGCCGGCAACGTCGTGTTGGCGAACGACACGGGCGCGTACGTCCACCCCGACCTCTCGCGGAAGGCGATACGGGCCGTCGAAGACGCCCTCGACGTGCCGGTCGAACGCGGGATGCTTGCGGACGTGCGAACGGTCGGCACCGCCGCCGTCGTCACCAACGAAGGCGTGCTGTGTCACCCGAAGACGACCGACGAGGAACTCGACGCATTGGAGGACATCTTCGGCGTCTACGCCGACATCGGGACGGTCAATTACGGCGGACCGCTGGTCGGTTCGGGCCTCATCGCCAACTCCTCCGGCTACATCGTCGGCGAGGACACCACCGGGCCGGAGTTGGGCCGCATCGACGACGCCCTCGGCTTCATCGACTGATTCGGGGCGTTAGAACTCCGCCCCGAGGCTCGATTCGTTTTTCAGTTCCGGCACGATGCCCTCCAGCATCGACTCCCGATAGAAGTACGCGAACAGCAAAAACGGGATGAAGACGACGAACGGCTGGACGAGGATGAGAAGCGGGAACGCCAGCAGGATTCCGACGACAGTGATGAGGAGGACGACGAACACCAACATCATCGCGAGCGTGATGCCGAACACCGCGAGGAAGCCGAAGACGAGCGCCTTCAGGTAGTTCGCGGTCTTGACGAACTCGAGGAATCGCAGGTCGCTGTAGGTTCCGGTGACGCTTCCGGTGGCCATGAACGTCGGCAGCACACCGCCGCCGACGTACAGTGTCGCGAGATACAGCGGAATCGCCAGCAGAACCACCGACGGGGCGTCGAGGGCGGTCGATAGGCCGAACGGAACCGCAATCGCGAGTAGCCCCGCGATGAACACCGGTATCCCGACGATGGAGACCAACAGACCGTCGACGAACAGTCCACCCCAGTCGCCGTACTCCGGTGGCCGGTGGTCGCCACGGATGGCCGCCCGTCCCAGTCGGTAGGCGTAGCCGTAGACGAACACGAACGGGAAGATGACCAACCCTGCCAGAAACAGCAGCCCGGCGCTTATGAGCATCTGTTCCCAGCCGTCGCCGACGGGGTAGGTGAGCGCGAACCCCAACGGGCCCTTCTGGAAGTAGTCCTCACCGTCGTTGGCTTCTGCGGGCCGTGCCGTTTGCGGCTCCGAGCGACCGCCGGCCGTTTCGCCGGGGTCGCCCCACTCCGAGGCGCCGGCGTCGCTGCCGGTCTCTCGCTCCGTCCCCCACTGGTCGCGGCCCGCCGACGGCTGGACGAGTTCGGACCCACAGTCGGGGCAGTACCGCCCGTCGTCGACGGTTTTGTCGCACTGTTGGCAGTATGGCATGGATGACACTGTCGGACGTGGATGTTAACCGTTCGGGTGGTTTCGAGCGACCGACCGCAGGACGGCGGGCCGGTTGGCCGGTTTGCAGCCGCGAACGCTCGGAGGGAAGATGAGGAAGATACTTCCCGCTCGCGCGTCGTATCACGTAGTATGAGTGAGTTTACTGTTACGGGTACGTTCCCTGCTCGATTCGGCGAGCAGGCCTTCGAGAAGACGCTGGAGGCACCGAACGAAAACGTCGCGGTCGAGTACGTGTACACCCAGTTCGGTTCCCAACACGGTCTGAAGCGCACCCAAATCGACATCGACGAGGTGTCGGCATGAGCCTCGGTGGTGGCGGTGGCGGCGGTGCGATGCAGCAACTCCAACAGCAACTGCAGGCGCTCGAACAGGAGAAGGAGGCCATCGAGGCCGAGATTCAGGGCGTCCGCGACGAGCAGTCCGAAATCGACGAGGCCATCGAGGCCATCGGCGAACTCGACAGCGACTCGACGGTGCAGGTCCCGCTCGGCGGCGGCGCCTACATCCGCGCCGAAATCGCCGACATCGACGAAATCGTCGTCAGTCTCGGCGGCGGCTACGCGGCCGAACGAGACAGCGAGGGCGCAGTCGAATCCCTCGAACGGAAGAAGGACACCCTCGACGAGCGCATCGAGGAACTCGAAGCGGAAATCGAGGAAGTCGAATCCGAATCCGAGAACCTCGAAGAGCGCGCCCAGCAGATGCAGCAACAGCAGATGCAGCAGATGCAGCAGCAGATGTCCCAGCAGGACGACGAGTAAGGCCACATGTTCGATGGACTGAAGGACAAACTCGGCCGCTTCAAAGACGACGTCGAAGAGGGGGCCGAGGACGTCGAAGACGCCGCCGAGTCAGCGGATGCTGACGCCGAAGCAGCCGACGCCGAAGCGTCCGAGACGCCGGACGTTGTCGGCAACTCCGATGCCGAGAGCGAATCGACGGCGGCCGACGACGGCCCCGGGTTGGCGAAGAAGGCGGCGCTGGCGGCCACCGGCAAGACGATTATCACCGAGGAGGAACTCGAAGACCCCCTCGAACAGCTGGAACTGGAACTCCTGCAGGGCGACGTCGAGATGAGCGTCGCCAGCGAGATTACCGACCGCATCCGCGAGCAGTTGGTCGGGGAGACCCGCAAACAGGTCGAATCCGGCGAGCAAGTCGTCGAGCGAGCTATCGCCGACGCCCTGCGCAACGTCATCGGTGTCGGCCAGTTCGACTTCGAAGGCCGTATCGCCGAGACCGAGAAACCGGTCGTCATCGTTTTCACCGGTGTCAACGGCGTCGGCAAGACGACGACCATCGCCAAGCTTTCGGAGTGGCTCGAAGAACGCGGCCTCTCGTCGGTGATGGCCAACGGCGACACCTACCGCGCGGGGGCCAACGAGCAGATTCGCGAACACGCCGAAAACCTCGACCGAAAGCTCATCGCCCACGAGCAGGGCGGGGACCCGGCGGCGGTCATCTACGACGCCGTCGAGTACGCCGAGGCCCACGACATCGACGTGGTGTTGGGCGATACGGCCGGCCGACTGCACACTTCCAACGACCTGATGGCGCAACTGGAGAAAATCGACCGCGTCGTCGACCCCGACATGACGCTGTTCGTCGACGAGGCGGTCGCCGGACAGGACGCGACCAACCGCGCCCGGGAGTTCAACGACGCCGCCGCAATCGACGGAACGGTGCTCACGAAAGCCGACGCGGACTCACAGGGCGGTGCCGCCATCTCAATCGCTCACGTCACCGGGAAGCCGATTCTCTTCCTCGGCACCGGACAGGGGTACGGGGACCTCGAACGGTTCGACCCCGACGTCATCGTCGACCGATTGCTCCGCGAAGAGGAGTAGGCGGT
>JBMCDV010000178.1:0-3943 GCA_048618255.1 Natronomonas sp.
CCGAGGTCTTCCTCAACGATATCGAGGGCTCGGCCTACGGAACGACGCCCGAGGAACTCCCGGGTGGACTGGAGGTACTCACCCAACCGGACCGCGAGTCGGTCTGGATTACCCCCGGCGTCCCGTTCATCGTCCCGATGTTCGTCGGCTTGCTCCTCGCGCTCACGTTCGGTGATTTGCTGTTCGTCCTCCTCGGACTCTTCGGGGCGGCGTAGGCGTCGGGCTTAAGCCCACGCGGGCGAACTCTCGGCCGTGATTGTCGTCGCCACGGACGACTTCGAGGTGTACCACGGCGTGGTCAGCGAACTCCGTGACCGCGGCGTCGAGTTCACCACGCTAGAACCCGGCGAGTCGCTTCCGGAGGCGGCCCGCGTCGCCATCGTCGGTCCCGAGGACGAACACCCCGACGTGGAGACGGTTCGGGCGACGCCAGACGACCCTCGGCGTGCGGTCGACGCCGCCCTCTCGATTCTCCGTGGCGACGGCGGCCGAACCGTCGTCGGTATCGACCCCGGCGACCGCCCAGGAATCGCCGTTCTCTCGGGTGAGATGGTCGTCGCCGCGTTTCAGGTGTCGGCCGACGAAGCCGCGGCGGCCGTCGCCGAGGAAGTCGCCGACGCCCCCGACCCGCTGGTCCGAATCGGTGATGGCGCGCGATTGCAGGGCGCGAAAATCATCGAATCTCTCGATGGCGTGCCAGTCGAACTCGTCGACGAGACGGGGACGACGCCGTATCTCGGGACCGGCACACGCGGCATGGGCGACGTGCTGGCCGCGGTCAACATCGCCCGACTCGACGGCGAGCGAATCGAGAGTCGGGATATCGAACCGACGGCCGGCGAGATTCAACTCATCAAGAACCGCTCGCGGCGACGGAGTGACGACGGCCGCACAATCGACGAGGAACTCGCCAGACGGGTCGCCATCGGCGAGCTGACGATGGAGGAGGCGCTGCAACGACACCGCGAGCGTTGAGACGCCGCCTCACCGACCGTCGTACTCCCGCCGAGAGACCGTCTCGGCACGGCGAATGACTTCTCGTATCGCGAGGTCGGTTGCGTCGGCGACTCTCGCGGCATCGTCGTACTCGGCGCTCACGTCGTACACCTCGCCCGTGTCGTCGGCCGCGATTTTGACCGAAACGTCGAACGTCTCGCCGCCGATATCGAGTTCGACCGTCTCGAAGGACCGCTCGGCTATCCAGCGGTGGCCGGCCGCCGTTTCGCGGATACCCAGTGTTCCCGTCTCCTCGGCGAGGCGCCGTGCGACCGACGCCACGTCCTCGGGCTTGACGATGACTTTCACGAGGTGGCCCGGCCGGGATTTCTTCATCGTGGCTGGAACGATTGTCACGTCACGTGCGCCGGCGTCTTTCAGCGTTTCCTGGAGCCCACCAAGCGTCTCGGGGCTCGCGTCGTCGAGGTTCGTCTCCAGCACGCGGATGTCGTCGCGTTTCAGCCTCCCCTTCGACTCGCCGACCATCGCCCGGAGAACGTTCGGGTGTTCCTCGAAGGACTTGGTGCCCGCACCGTAGCCGCCGCCGTCGATGTCCATCGGCGGCAGCGAGTCGACGCCCTCGGCGAAGTGTGCGAGAACCGCCGCCCCCGTGGGGGTGAGGAGTTCCTCGTCGAGGGGTCCGCCGCGTAGTTCCCACGAGGCCGCCTCGGCGATGTAGGTCACCGCCGGCGTCGGCACCGGGTACACGCCGTGGCTCATCGAGGTCTCGCCGCCGCCCGCGGCGACCGGCGTCGTCACCACGCGGTCGGCGTCGATGTCGTCGAACAACAGCGCCGCCCCGACGATGTCGGCGATGGCGTCGTCGGCACCCACCTCGTGGAAGTGCGTCTCTTCGAGGTCGGTCCCGTGGGCCCGGGACTCGGCTTCGCCGAGAAGTCGGAAGACTGCCTTGGCGTCGGCCTCGACCGACTCCGACAGCCCCATCTCACCGACGATGTCCCGACACTCCGCGTAGGTCCGGTTCGGGCCGTGGCCCTCGGCGTGGGTGTGGTCGTGGCTGTGGTTATGGTCGTGTTCGTGGCCATCCTCGTGAGTGTGTTCGTGGTTGTGGTCGTGGTCGTGGCCGTGTTCGTGCTCGTCGTCCACCAACACGTCGACGGTCGTCGCCCGGATACCGTTCTTGGTTGTTTCGCCGAGACGGATAGTAACGTCGAGTACGTCTTCGATGGGCGAGAGCACCTCGGGGTCGGCGCCGACCGCCACCAGCGCGCCGAGGAGCATGTCACCGCTTGCTCCCGTTCGGCCGTCGAAGGCGAGCGTTTTCATGCGAATACGTCGGTCACGCGAGGCGAAAAGTGGTGTGGTACACGGTTTATGCGGGCACGGTCCGTGGTGGTAGCATGCGCGCTGCTATCTACTGCGGGCCGGGAGACATCGCCGTCGAAGAGGTGCCGAAACCCGAAATCGAGGCGCCGACCGACGCCATCGTCCGGGTCACTCACACCGCGGTTTGCGGGTCGGACCTGTGGTTCTACCGCGGCCAGCGGGACCGCGAGGCGAACTCCCGGGTCGGCCACGAACCGATGGGCATCGTCAAGGAAGTCGGCGACGACGTGCGGTCAGTCGAACCCGGCGACCGCGTGTTCGCGCCGTTCGTCGTCAGTTGCGGAGGGTGTGAGTTCTGTCGGAAGGGACTGCACACCTCCTGTCGGAACGGGGACTCCTGGAGCGGCGACAACGGTGGCGCACAGGGCGAGTACGTCCGGTCGCCGCACGCTGACGGGACGCTCGTTCGGGTTCCGGACCGACACGCAGACGACGAGAAGACCCTGCAGGCACTGCTTCCGCTGACCGACGTGATGGGGACGGGCCACCACGCTGCGGTCAGTGCGGGCGTCGAGGCAGGTGACACCTGCGTCGTCGTCGGCGACGGTGCGGTCGGACTGTGTGCCGTCCTCGCGGCGCGTCGACTCGGCGCCGAGCGCATCGTCGCGATGGGGCACCACGAGGACCGACTCGAACTCGCCGAGTCCTTCGGCGCGACCGAGACCGTTTCGGCACGCGGCGAGGAAGCCATCGACCGCGCCCGCGAACTCACCTACGGCGGTTCGAACCACGTCCTGGAGTGTGTCGGTGCGGCGTCGTCGATGGAAACCGCAATCGAAGTCTGTCGACCGGGCGGCACAATCGGCTACGTCGGCGTTCCGCTCGGCGTCGAGGAGGAGGGACTCGACCTCCACTCGATGTTCGGGGCGAACATTTCGCTTCGCGGTGGCGTCGCGCCGGTCCGGGCCTACGCCGAGGAGTTGATGGCCGACGTGCTGCAGGGGACGCTCGACCCCTCGCCGATTTTCACCAAAACGGTCGGTATGGAAGGGGTTCCGGACGGCTATCGCGCGATGGACGAACGGGAGGCAATCAAAGTGCTGGTGAAGCCACAGGAGTGATTCGGTGGGCGCCGTTGGGTGGCGTGGCAGCAAAAAGCATATCTCCGGCGCGACCCGACTTCACGTATCAGGATGAACGAGGTTCAACTAGAGGTCGCCAAGGCCTACCCGAACGACTCGGGGCGGGGCATCGCGCGACTCGACCCGGACACGCTTTTGCATCTGAAGCTGTCGCCGGGAGACATCATCGAAATCGAGGGTGCCGACACCACTGCGGCGAAGGTGTGGCGTGCCGACCGGCAGGACTGGAACACCGACACGGTGCGCATCGACGGGTTCACCCGTCAGAACGCCGACGTGGGCATCGGCGAGCGCGTCACCATCCGGAAAGCCGAGGCGACGAAGGCAGACAAACTCGTCCTCGCGCCGCCGGAGGAGGCGTCGGTGCAGTTCGGGTCCGACGCCGCGGGGATGGTCAAACGACAGATACTGAAGCGGCCGGTCGTCGAACGCGACATCGTCCCCGTGATGAGTTCGACGAACCACCCGTTCATGCGCTCGCCCGGCCAGGCGATCCCGCTGATCGCCGTCGAGACCGA
>JBMCDV010000179.1:0-3933 GCA_048618255.1 Natronomonas sp.
AGACGTTCTTCTCGCCGCGACACGACCCCGACATCTACCCGCCGCACGACCGGATTCAGCCGATTCTGCAGTTCGACGAGGCCGACGTGTGGGACGCGTTCTGGTTCTACGTCGTCCCCGAAACGGTCCCCGAGTTCCCCGACGACGGCTACGTCCCACAGGACTACGACGACCTGCCGAACGGCCTCACTCACGACGACATCCCCGTCTCGCCGAAGTACTTCGCCGGCTTCCGTTCGCTCGGCAGCGAGATTTCGACCGAGAAATCCGACGAAGAGCCCGCGTGGCTGCAGGACCTCGACAACACCACCGAGCGTGCCGGCCGCGCACAGGACAAAGAGGACCTGATGGAGCGGCTCCGGGACCTCGGCTACATGTAAACCGTCCCTCGTTGGCAGCTTCTACGTCCATTCCCACAGTTCTTTACGACGGCTTGGCGGGCAGGTGGTTGAACTAGTCGACGCTACAGAAGCGTCTGGAGGAACAGCCACGTGAGCCAGCCGAGGGCAGTGAGTAGCAAGACGAGAAACACCACGAGGGTGATGAGGTGGCGTTTGAGTGCCGTCTCGGTGCCACCAGCCATGGCTCTTCGTTGACCGTCCCGGTATAAAATTGAGTGGATACGAGACAGTCCCCACTGCGTGGTACGTCTCCACCGAAAATCGAACGACCGAACCCCGGCGTTATGATGGTGCTACAGCACCGAGAAGATGACGTACGGCACTCCGAACAGCAGCAGCGTCATCGCCAACAGAATCAGTCCGTAGGCGGCGAACGTGCCCGCTGCCGTGAGCCACGCGTCGTGGCTGTAGGTCTCTTTGAGTTCAGCGGTGTCCATGTCCGCCGATTCGAGCGCGTTCCCTTAGGTGTACCGCTACGGTTCAGGGAACGACCACCGCCCGCCCCTCGATGTCGCCGGATTCGAGGCGCTCGAACGTCTCGGGAAGGTCCTCGAGTGCGACCTCTTCGACGGTCGTTTCGAGTCGCCCCTGTCGGGCGAGGTCCAGCACCGACCGCAACTCCTCGGGGGTGCCCCACTGGACCGTCCGGTAGGTCACCTCGCTGCCGACCAGTGGGTTCCACGAGAAGTCGATGGCACCGCCGCCGATACCGGCCAACACGAGCCGACCGTCGGGACCGAGGACGTTGCTGGCCCACTGGAGGGTCTCGTCGACGCCGACGAAATCCACGACTGCGTCGACCTCCTCGCCCGCAGCCTCACGTATCTCCCGGGGCACCGACCCCGAGGTTTCGACCGTCGCGTCCGCACCGAGTGTTTCGGCGCGGTCGAGTGCCGCCGAATCGCGGTCGACGGCAATGGTGTGATACCCCGAGAGGCGAGCGAGTTGGACGCCGAATTCGCCCAACCCACCGATACCGAGAATCGCCACGCTATCGCCCAGTTCGAGGTCGGCCTTCCGGAGCGACCGATAGGCGGTGAGGGCGGCGTCGGTCAACGGGGCGGCCTCGACCGGGTCCAGTCCCTCCAACGGAATGCAGTACTCCGCGGTCGGCACGCGGAGGTACTCCGCGTAACCGCCGTCGTTGCCGATGCCGAGCCAGTTCGTCAGGTTACACAACTGGTCGTCGCCGCGGGCACAGACGGGGCAGTCCCGACAGCCCCACCCACCGAAGACGGCCACCTCGGTGCCGACATCGAGGGCCACGCCGTCGCCGGTTTCGGTGACGGTGCCCGCCACTTCGTGGCCGAGCGTCCGCGGTTCGACCAGCGGGAGGTCTCCGTCCATGACGTGCAAATCGGAGTGACAGACGCCGCAGGCGGCGACCTCGACGAGCACCTCTCCAGGTCCGATTTCGGGTTTCGGAACGTCTTCGATACGCAGTCCGTCGCCGGGGTAGAAGCGCGCCGCGTGCATGGGTCGAGACGACGTGGCACGGGCAAAGCGTTTGGGGTTCTGACAGGTCCGGCAATCGCCGTGGCGGTCAGTTCAGAATCTCCTGTATTCGTCGGGGTTCCCCGGAGAGAGCGGGGTTGTCCTCGATGAGCTGTAGCACCTCGTGGTCGGTCACGTCGGGGTAGTCCTTCCGGGTCGCCTCCTCGATGAGGTCCTTTTCCAGTCGGAACTCGGTGCCTTCGTAGATGACTTCGACACCCTGTTCGTCGAACGAGAGAACGGTCATACACCGGTTTGGCGACTGAGCGGTTTAAGCACCACGAGAACGCGACGAGGTTTCCCCTCCCCGTCGCATGGGGTCGCGCGCTGTGGCGCACCGACGGCCCCGGCGGGAGTACACGCTCACTTGACAAATGTCTGCCGGCCGTCTGACGCCCGAGGAGGTTTTAATAGCCGTGGCGCGCAGATGTACACCGTGCTTGGTTCGGACCCGCTGGAAGAACTCGCCGTGCCCGACGGCACCCACGTCCAAGAGCACGACCTCGTCACCGACGGCGACGTGCTCGTCGGCGGCCAGAGCGTCGTCGAGTTGGGCGTCCGCGGCGGGACCGTCATCGCCGGCGAGCGGGTGCGCTTCGGCGGCGACATCGAGGCCGACGGCGACTGCCGACTCGACATGTGGTGTGAGGTCGACGGCAACGTCCTCGTCGGCAACAACGCCTACCTCGGCGAGCGGGTCCACATCACCGGTCAACTCATCGTCTCCGGTGACCTCGACGCCGGCGACGACGTGGACATAGAGGAGGGGTTCGAGGCCAACGGCTGGATCGTCATCCGCAACCCGATGCCGACCATCGTCTTCCTGTTCGTCTACCTCTCGCAGTTGCTCAGAATCGGCGAGGAGGAGGCCGCAGAGGAGGTCGCAGACGAGTTCCTGACCGAGGAACGGGAGGCCGACCCCGTCCTCATTCCGCGCGGTGCGCGCGTCTCCGACGACGCCTGGCGCGTCTCGACGCCGGCGAGTATCGGCGACGACTGTCGACTCCACGGCAACATCCGCGCGACATCCATCGAAGTCGGCACCGACACCGAGGTGTTCGGTAGCCTCCGGGCGAAAGGCGACATCCGGGTCGGTGAAGGGACCGTCGTCCACGGCGACGTGACGACGAAGGGTGGTGACGTGGTCATCGAACCCGGTGCCTCGGTCCGCGGCGACATCTCCTGTGAGGACTGTGAACTCTCGGAGGCCGCCGATGTCGACGGTGCGATTCGCGCCCGCGGCGAAATGAGCTTCAAGAAGGCGCCGTCGGTCGACGCCGACCCCTCGGCGGAACCGGACGAGGAACGAACCGACGGGGATACCGAGGAGGCGACGACCGAAGAAGGGACGGCCGACGAGGACGACTTCGAGTGGGCGGAAACGGAGGCTGCCGAAGCTGCCGATTCGGAGTCGGAACCGTCGGATGATGCCGAACCGACCTCCGCAATCGTCCCGCTCGGCGAGGGAACGCTCCCGGAACCCGACCCGAGGGAAGCCATCGTCCCGGTCGAAGAGAGCGACCTCGACTGGGCGTCGGTCGGTGACGGGCAGACCCCCGAGAACGCAAAGAACGGGACACACGATTCAGGTACCGACGATGGCATCTCGGGTGTCATCGCCGAGGCCGAAGACGCCTAGTGAGTCACAACGCCTTTTTTCGTACCCGTTGAACGCCGGCGTATGGCGACCGGCTCCTCCACCGACGCCGACGACACGTTCACGACCATCGTAGCGCTCGCCGTCGCCGGCCTCCTCGGGGCCGTCGGGACGGCGTTTCTCGTCGCCGGAGCGTACGACGTGTGGGCGATGGCGGCCGGCGATGTCGAACCCGGCGTAACCGTCCCTCCGGTCCCGTATCTCGGGGAGATGCTCCTGTCGCTAACAATCGGTTGGGTGTTCGTCCTCGGCGGCGTCCGCTTCGGGACTGCCTACTGAACGGCGCGGACCGAAAGGCAATTCGGCGCGCTCGCCGGAGATGGGGCATGCTCTCGGTCGCGCTCGCCGGCAAGCCCAACGCCGGCAAATCGACGTTCTACA
>JBMCDV010000180.1:0-3930 GCA_048618255.1 Natronomonas sp.
CCGGCTGTTCGGGCAACGGAAACGGGAACGGGAACGGCAACGGCGATGGCAACGGCGACGGAAACGGTGACGGCAACGGCGACGGCAACGGCGATGGCAGCGATTCGGTGTCCTGGACCATCGGTACCAGCGGCGAAGAGACGGCAACCCACGCCTCCGGTGTCGCGTTCTCCTCGGTTATCAACGATAACTCCGACCTCATCGAGATGAGCGCTCAGACGACGGGTGGTACTACGGCGAACAACCGACTCATCGACCAGGGAGAGGTCGACATCGCCCAGTCGACGCACAACCTGCTGTGGCGCGCCAACCGCGACGCCGGTCCCTACGCCGACCCGCCGATCGAGAAGACCATCTGTCAGACGTTCTCCTACATGACGCTGGACATCTTCCTCGTCAAGCGGCAGGAGGCCTCCGACCTCGAGGGCGTCACTCAGGTCGCGGACCTTCCGGAGGGGACCAGCATCTCCTTCGGCCCGCGTGGGACCAGTGCGTGGGACGCGGCCAACGACGGCCTGAGCATCCTCGGTATCGATGACTCTCGGGAGTACTTCGACGTGAGTACGATGGGCCTCGGCGACCAGGCCGACGCGATGAACGACGGCCGTATCGACGTGTGTACCTGTTACACCGCGAATCAGGAGACTCTCATCGGCTGGATTCAGCAACTCGACGCGCAGGTCGATGTCGACGTCCTCGAGTGGGGCATCTCCTCCGACGAGGCGTCCAGTGCCGACGTGCCCGTCTCCGTCGCCGACGTGGCGGGCGACACCTGGAATCAGGAAATTTCCCACGACCCCTACACGGCCCTGCCGCTGGGGTACACGACCGCTATCCCCTCGGATATCTCCAATGACCTCGTCTACGAATACACGAAGGTCCTCATGGAGAACGTCGAGCCCGTCCGCGACGCCAGTGCCGTCCTTGAGCAGCACGGCCCCGACGTCGCGACGGAGTGGCTCCAGCCGGACGGCGTCCCCGTCCACCCCGGCGCCGAACAGTACTACAAAGAAAACGACATGTGGGACGACAGTCTCACCACCCTCGACGAATTCGAAGGCTGAACCCACGACTGTTCGACGCGTAGCGACTCGTTTTTTCCCAGCTACTCCCCTAGCGACCGGTGAGTTATTGTACCTGACTCTCTACGTGTGCGTATGGCTCACACAGCAGTCGTCACCGGTGGGAGCGGCGGTATCGGACGCGCAACTGTCGAAGAACTCGCCGAGGACCACGACGTTGTCGTCCACTATTTCAGCGACGAGGCCGGTGCCGAGGCGGCCGTCGAGGCGGCCACCGACGCGGGCAGTGAGGCCATCGCGGTCCAGGCCGACGTGAGCGACCGCGAGTCGGTCGCCGACCTCTTCGCGGAAGCACGCTCAGCGTTCGGGGGCATCGACACCCTCGTCAACAACGCCGCCGCGCCGCCGGAGTCGGGGTTCGAAACACGCAGCGCCGACAGCATCGACCGGATGGTCAGGGTGAACGTCAACGGCGTGCTGTACTGTGCCCAGGAGGTCGTCGAGGGGATGACCGACCGCGGCTACGGTCGTATCGTCAACGTCGCCTCGACGGCCGGCCTCCACGGTAGCCCCTCCGACCCCGTCTACGGCGCGACGAAGGCCGCCGTCGCCGGCTTCACGCGCTCGTTGGCGAAGGCCTACACTGCAGACGGTATCCTGACGAACGCAGTGGCGCCGTCCGTGACCGACACGCCCCTGCTCTCGAAACAGCGCCGGGAGGAGGCCGCCGAACTGTTCCCTCAGAACCGCATCGCCGACCCCTCGGAAGTCGCCGACGCGATTCGGTTCCTCGTCTCGAGTTCCTACGATTCCGGAAAGGTCATCGAAGTCGCGGGCGGCCGGTACCTCTGACGGTGCGAAAGGTTGATTCTCCTGCCGGGCAACCGGTAGAACATGACTGGTCATAGCACGACATCCGTCCAGCAGTTCGAGTTGTTCATCGACGGCGAATCCGCTCCGGCCGCATCCGGCGAGACGATACCGATAATCGACTCCGCAACCGAGGCGGCCTTCGCCGAAGTCGCCGCCGCCGGCGCCGACGACATCGACCGGGCGGTCGACGCCGCCGAGGCGTCGACGACCGAGTGGCTCGGGATGTCGCCACCGGAGCGCGGGCGCATCCTCAACCGTGCGGCCGCGTTGATTCGAGAGAACAAGGACTCCCTCGCGGAGTTGCTGACGCGGGAGAACGGCAAGCCGATTTCGCAGGCCCGCACCGAAATCGAGGTCGGGGCACGCTACTTCGAGTACTACGCCGGCGCGACCGACAAGATTCAGGGCGAGACGATTCCACTCGGCCGGGAGTACGTCGACTTCACCATCCGCGAGCCGCTCGGCGTCACCGGCCACATCGTCCCGTGGAACTTCCCGGTGTCGCTGTTCGCCCGGAGCGTCGCGCCGTCGTTGGCCGCCGGCAACGCCGTCGTCGTGAAATCCGCCGAGCAGACGCCTTTGACCTCCGTCGAACTCGGAAAATTGCTCGACGAGGCGGGGGTCCCCGACGGTACCATCAACGTCGTCCCCGGCTACGGCGCCGACGCCGGCGCCGCACTGACGACCCACTCCGGAGTCAACGCCATCGCCTTCACCGGGTCGGTCCCGACCGGAAAGGAGGTCGCCGCGACCGCCGCCCGACAACTGAAACACGTCCACATCGAGGCCGGCGGGAAGAACCCGAACGTCGTCTTCCCCGACGCCGACCTCGAGGCAGCAATCGAGGGGACGCTGATTTCGATTTTCACTCGGAACGCGGGGCAGGTGTGTTCGGCCGGTGACCGCCTGCTCGTCCACGAGGACATCCACGAGGAGTTCCTCGACCGACTCGTCGAACGGGTCGAGGGCCTGACGATGGGCCCCGGACTGGAGGACCCAGACGTGGGTGCGCTGGTCTCCAAAGAGCAGTACGAGAAGGTCCGGGAGTACGTCGAAGTCGGCCGGCAGGAACTCGGCGAGCCGGTCGTCGACGGCGTGCCCGACGACGCCGACGAGACGACCGGCTACTTCGTCGGCCCGACGATTTTCGACGGCGCGAACAACGACCTCCGCATCGCTCGCGAGGAAATCTTCGGGCCGGTACTCGCAGTCATTCCGTTCGCGACGGAGGACGAAGCACTCGAAATCGCCAACGACAGCGACTACGGGCTGTCGGCGGGGATTTTCACGAACGACCTCGAACGCGCCCACCGCTTTGCCCGCGATGTCGTCGCCGGACAGGTGTACGTCAACGAGTGGTTCGCCGGCGGCGTCGAGACGCCCTTCGGCGGTCACCGCGACAGCGGCTTCGGCCGCGAGAAGGGTCTGGAGGCCCTCGACCAGTTCACCACCACGAAGAACGTCTGTCTCAGTATCGGCGAGTAACGCGGTCTACCGGTTTTTGTACTCCGGCTCTCGGTCCTCGAGGAAGGCGTTTGCGCCCTCTTTCTGGTCGTCGGTGCCGAACAGGAACGCGCCGGCGAGTCGCTCGTACTCCAGTCCCGAGTCGATGTCGAGGCTGCGTCGGATGGACTCCTTGGCGAGTCGCTGGGCGACCGGCGCCTTCGAGGCGAGGTCCTCGGCCATCGCGCGGACCTCGTCGTCGAACTCCTCGTCGGTGTAGACGTGGTTGGCGAGACCGATTTCCTTCGCGTAGTCGGCGTCGATGATGCGCCCGGTGAGGATGAGTTCGCTGGCGATGCCCGCCCCGACGACCTGGACGAGCCGCTGAGTGCCGCCGCCGGCGGGGATGACGCCGATGCCGACCTCCGGGAGGCCGAACTTCGCATCCTCGGTCGCCAGTCGGATGTCGCAGGCCAGCGCGATTTCGGTACCGCCGCCGAGGGCGTAGCCGTCGACCGCCGCGATGGTCGGCTTGTGGAGGTCCGCAACGTAGTTGTACAGGCCCTGGGCGTACTTCTCGCCGTACTCCATG
>JBMCDV010000181.1:0-3924 GCA_048618255.1 Natronomonas sp.
TTCCGGTCCCAGCGGTACAGGCGCTCGCCGCGTTGTACGGCTGTGTCCTGCTCGTCGTCGGATTCAGTGTCGTCCATGAGATATCGATGCCACGGGCAGCCCTCGCCGCCAGCGTGCCTGCACTGTTCGTCTTCGGGTTCGCCTTCGGCGGCATCGGTGCCTTCGAAGCCGCCGTCGGCATCGACATCACGCCGGACCCGCGGTAGCGGATAGAATCCGACAACCGTTTTAAGCCCCGACTGTACGTTCACAGTAATGCCCGACTGTATCATTTGCGGCACGTCTTCCGACGGGCCGATTTGCGATGTCCACCAGGAGGACGTCGTCTTCGAGTTCAGAGGCGACCAGCCCTCCCAACTGACCCCCGGCCGTTTCTACCGAGGGACCGTCGACGGCTACGCCGAATTCGGCGTGTTCATCAACATCGGTAACGTCACCGGCCTGCTCCACCGGAGCAAACTCGACCGCCGACTCGAGAGCCTCGACTGGGAGGTCGGCGACGACGTGTTCGTCCAGGTGAACAACATCCGAGACAACGGCGACATCGACCTCGGTTGGTCCATTCGACAGTCCGACCGGGAGTTCCGTGGCGTTCTCGTCGAGACGCCCGACGGCGACCACCTCGCCGACGAGTACGGCGAGGACGACGAAGCGAAATCCGACGAAAACGGCGCCGACGCATCGACCACCGAGTCAGAATCAGGACGGGAACCGGAGACGGCCACCGAGGAAGCGACGGACGAGGGACCGACTGAAACGGAAACGACCGAGGCGAAAGCCGACGAACAGACTGGCGGCAATCCGAGCGACGAGGAACTCGCCGACATCGCGGCCGAAGACGAACCGGTCACCGAAGGGACCGATTCGGAAGACGCCGACGAAGCCGATTCCCACTCCGAGGAGCAGGTCGAAGGCGATATCGACCGCGTGTCGGTCGAGACGCTCCGAGAGCACGTCGGCGAAGTCGTCAGGCTCGAAGGCGAAGTCGTCTCCGCTCGACAGACCTCCGGCCCCACGGTGTTCGAACTCCGCGATGAGACCGGCGTCGTCGACTGTGCGGCTTTCGTCGAGGCTGGCGTTCGCGCCTACCCCGACATCGAAGCCGACGACTACGTGCGCCTCGACGGCGAAGTCCGACTCCGGCGCGACGAGATTCAGGTCGAAACCGAATCCCTCGTCGAACTCGAGGCCGACGCCAAGGCAGAGGTCGAACAGCGGATGGACGACGCCCTCGACGACCAGGCCAGCGCCGACTCAGTCGAATCGCTTGCCGATGACGACGCAATCGAAGCCATCACTGCCGGCATCACCGACGCGGCGACGACCATCCGACGTGCGGTCCTCGGATCCCGACCCGTCGTCGTCCGTCACGACGCGACGACCGACGGCTACGTCGCCGGCGCCGCCGTCGAACGGGCGATTCTCCCGCTCGTCAAAGAACAGCACGTCTCCGCCGACGCCGTCTATCACTACTTCGACCGACGACCGCTCGAAGACGGCGTCTACGACATGAACGACGCGACCAAAGACGTAACTCGGATGCTCGGCGACCGCGAGCGCCACGACGAGAAACTCCCGCTTTTCGTCTTCGCCGCCGCCGGCTCGACTGCCGCCTCCACGGACGGCCTCGAGTTGCTCGACATCTACGGTGCCCCGCGGGTCGTCCTCGACGGCCGTCCCGCCGACAGCGAAGTCGTCGACGAAATCGACTCGCTCGTCACCGTCGCCGAACGGACCGCGACGACCGTCGCAGCCAACGTCGCCGCCGCCGTCAACGACGAGGTTCGCGACGACCTCACTCACCTGCCGGCCATCAGTTACTGGGACGACACACCCGAGGCGTACGTCGAGTTGGCCGCCGAGGCCGGCGTCGACGACGACACCGTCCGACAGCTCCGAGAGGCCATCGCACTGGAGGCGTTCTATCAGTCCTACGAGGACAAACGCGAACTCATCGTCGACCTGTTGTTCGAGAAGCGCACCGGGCTCGCAGAACAGGTCTCCGAGCAGTTCGGCCGGAAACTCGAAGCCGAACTCGAGACCGCGACCGCGAACCTCGACGAGCGGAGCGTCGACGGCGCAACCGTAGCCGTCCTCGACACCGACGCCTACACCCACACCTACGACTTCCCGCCGACGCGGCTCCTGTTGGACGAACTCGCCCGACGGCTGGACGTCGACGCCGTCGTCGGCGTGGCGACCGACGAACTCCACATCCGCACCGACGCGGAGCTTGATTTGGAGGCCATCGTCGCCTCGCTGCAACTCGAAGCACCTGAAGCCGGCGTCGACAATCCCGGCGCCCGCGAACCGAAACTCGAATTCCTCGCCGGCGAGCGCGACGCCGTCCTCGACACACTCGTCGACGCACTCGCCGAACAGGTCGTCACCGCCTCGGCCTGAACGGCCATTTCACTTCTGCTGTTCGATACGAGTCACCCACAGCGGCGGTTGGGTTTTACCACCAGCGGCCCAATCGGTGGTATGCGCCGACGGACCGTCCTCGTGGCTCTCACAGCGGGACTCGCAGGTTGTAGCAGCGGAGGGGAGTCCCAGTCGACGCCGACGGTGACACCCCTCGGAGTTCCGGAGGACGACGGCAGCGATAGTGGTCCGTTGTCGCCGGCTGAGTCGCGATTCGACGCCGACACCCCCACGCCCGAGGGGGTCAGGTTGTTCCACCGACTGTCCGGCGACGAGAAGATGGCCGTAGAGCCGAACAGAGAGCTGTTCACACCCGAGCAGAGCAGCGCACCGATACGACTTCGGAACGACCGTGACACGGCACTGTACGTCTCGTCGGGGTGGGGGCTTCGGAAGTACACTGGCTCGCGATGGGTGCGAATCCTCGCACCACACATCAACCGCGGTGGACTCACTTCAGTCGACCCAAACAGCGTGTGGCGTCGCCGTCACAGCATCACGGGCGTCTTCAGCCTCCCGGTGTTGGGTCCGGGGCTGTACGCTCGCATCGAAGACGTTCGGGTCAATAACGGAGATATCGGTGGCGAGAGTGTTCCGCTCGGCGCACTGTTCGAGGTGTCCGGTACCGACTACGAGGTACGGCCCACCGGGTCGCCGCGAATCGACGGGGACGTAGCGACGCTGGTTCGGAGCCCGCTCGCCGAGCGGACGGTCGTCTTCGAGCGCGTCGATACTGACCCGGAGAACGCAGTCTCCGTAGTTCCGGAGGTCATCGGCGCGATACCGATGTTCCGGGATACGATTCCGCTGTTGTCCGAGGTCCGTTCGGTTCGAATCAACACGTCGTCGGCATCGCTCGTCTTTCAGTACCTCTCGGAAGCGCCCGTCAGGGCGGTCGAGGTGGGACCGGAGACACGCCTCGAACACGACGGCGTCGTCTTCACCGTCCGAACGGTCGACGCCGAGGACCGCTAGCCACTTACCGTCGCGCCCCGTTGTCCCGGCAACGAATGAGCGCGGACACGGAGCCGGACCCTGCGGAGACGGAGGCCTTCGAGCGCGTCTGTGAGTCGCTGGTGGCTGACATCCTCACCGGCGATATCGACCGCGAGAACCTCGAAACCGCCAAGATGGACGCCTGCCGGGAGTACTCCTCACCGAAGGTTCCGAAGAACACCGAGTTGCTCGATTACGCCCCCGATGAGCGCCGCGACGAGCTAGAGCCGATTCTCCAGCGCAAGCCCGTCAGGACCGCTTCCGGAGTCTCGCCGGTCGCCATCATGACCTCCCCGCACACCTGCCCCCACGGGAAGTGTCTGTACTGCCCGGGTGGGCCGGCCTCGGAGTTCTCCTCCTCGCAGAGCTACACGGGCGAGGAACCCGCCGCGGCCCGTGGCGTCCAAAACGACTACGACCCCTACGGACAGGTGACACTGCGACTTCACCAGCTCCGGCACATCGGCCACCCCGTCGACAAGGTCGAACTCATCCTGATGGGCG
>JBMCDV010000182.1:0-3920 GCA_048618255.1 Natronomonas sp.
CCGAACTCGCCGTACACCTCGGTGATCGACTGGGTCTCGACGCCGCCGCCGAGCATCTCGTCGACCTCGGGGATGAGCCACTCGAGTTTCCCGATTTTCTCCCGGCGTTCGAGTACGTCCGTACCGGTCTCGAAGCCGCCGATGTCGGCGGCCTCGCGTGCGGCCTGAATGATGTCGTTAGCGTTCGATTCGCCCACGTCGGCGGTGTTCGAGAGTTCGCCGGGACTCGCGACGGCGACGCTCTGATACGATTCGAAACCGTTCTCCTGAAGCTTCTCTGCGGTCGCGGGCCCGACGCCCGGGAGGTCCTCGAGGTCTTCGCCTGATGCTGCCATATCCGTCCCTGTGTCCGCCCGGTACATAAAGCCTCGTTAACAGCCAAGTGAAAGTGAAAACCGTGGCAAGGAGCGGGGCGAAAATCGAGACTGGCCGAAGGTTTAGGAGTCGAGCCTCAGCCCCAGGGGTGTGTGTCACCCTCGGGCCACATCGGATACCAGTAGGTCGTGTCGTCTTCGACCGACAACTCGCCGTCGAGAACGCTCTCCAGTTTGAACTCGACCTTGTTGTCGCGCTCGCGGCCGCCCGTCGGAACGAACGGGTAGTACGACCCCCGGCGGAAGGAGTACACCCAGTAGGCAGTCTGTCCGTCGCGCTCGAAGGCGAAAAGCGCCGCCAGCAGTCGGGAGCCGAACCCCTCCTCGACGAGCGTGTCCGCAGCGAAGTGGATGCTCGTCACGAGGTCCTCGAACCCGGTGTCGTGGAGGACGACCCAGTGGTAGCCGTGGGCATCCTCGACGAACTCGGCTGTCGTCCCCGTCTCGGCTTCGCCGGCCGCGAGGATGGCCTCGACCTCCTCGCGTGCCCGCTGAAACGCCGTGCTGTCGACGTTCGAGAAACACAGCGCCGCGTCGCCAGTCGGCGCGAAATCGAGGTCGGCCTCCATCGTCAGGTACGCCGTCGACATCCCGAACAGGTCCTCGGGGTCGGCGTCGCGGGCGGCGTCGGCCTCCGCGCTCAGTCCCAGAACCTGCCGGATGGTGTCGAACACTCCCATTGGCGGGTTCTCGCCCTCCTGTGGCTTATAATCGGCGCGTCCGGCCGAGGGTTCATATACTGAAACGCGGCCACCGTCCCCGTGACCTGAGAACTGCCGACGGCCCGCCGAGGCGGTAGCGAGGTGATGGAACCACCTCGATGCGAGCGGCAGACGCCGCGAGCGCGGGAGACGGGCCGTCGACGCGATAGTCCCGCCTGTTCGCTACACGTCGACACCGTGGTCGGCCAACAGCGCCTCGAACGCCGATTGGTCGATGGTCGGTACGTCGTTGGTCTCGGCGTCGTCGCGCTTGCTCTGCCCCGGATTCTCCCCGACGACGAGGTAGTCAGTGTTCCCCGAGACGCTGGAGGTCGCCGACCCGCCGTTGGCCTCTACCAGTTCCTGGGCCTCCTCGCGAGTCATCCCTTCCAGCGAGCCGGTGAAGACGAACGTCAGCCCTTCGAGGGCATCGCCCGCAGTCTCGGCCGCCTGCGGCTCGACGCCGTGAGCCCGGAGGTCCGCGATGACCTCGCGGTTCAGTTCGCTGTCGAAGAACTCCTCGATTTCGGCAGCGACCGTCTCGCCGATGCCCTCGACCGCCTGCAACTCCTCGGCGGAGGCGTCCATCACGGCGTCGAGCGTCCCGAACTGTCGAGCGATGTCGCCCGCCGTCGTGGGGCCAACCTCGGGAACACCGAGCGCCGACAGGAAGTCCGAAAGCGGCGGCTCCCTGCTGGCCTCCAGTTCCTCGATGAGGTTCTCGGCGCTCGTCGCCCCCCAGCCTTCGAGTTCGGCCAACTCCTCGACGGTCAGTTCGTAGAGGTCCGGCAGCCGTTCGAGCAGTCCCTCGTCGACCAGCTGGTTCACCGCCTTCTCGCCCAACCCCTCGATGTCGAGGCCGACACGCGAGGCGTAGTGTTCGACCGCTCGGCGCAGTTGGGCGGGACAGGCGACGCCACCGGTACAGAACGCCATCGGCCCCTCCCGTTCGACGGCGCTGTCACAGACCGGACACCGCTCGGGAAACTCGAAGTGACTCTCCCGTTCGTTCTCGACGACCTCCTCGATGTAGGGAATCACGTCACCGGCGCGTTTGAGTCGTACTCGGTCGCCCAACCCCACGCCGAGTTCCGCGATTTGCTCGGGGTTGTGCAGGGTCGCCCGCGAGACTTCCACCCCGCCGACCTCGACGGGGTCCAACAGCGCCACGGGCGTGAGCCGGCCGGTCCGGCCGACCTGCACGACGATGTCGCGGACGGTCGTCTCCTCGGTCCGGGCGGGGAACTTGTAGGCGTAGGCCCACCGCGGGGCACGCGAAGTGGACCCCAGAACATCACAGGCAGCCTTGTCGTCGAGTTTGATGACCGTCCCGTCGATTTCGTAGTCGAGGTCGTCGCGGGCGTCGAGCATGGCTTCGCGAAACGCGACCGCACCGTCGATGTCCTCGACCAGTCGGGTGTGGTCGTCGACGTGGAACCCCCACGAATCGACGGTTTCGTGCTCGTCGATGCGGCGTTCGAAGCCGTACCCACCGTCGTCGAGCACGTCGAAGACGAAGCAATCCAGCGGTCGCTCGGCGGTCACCGAGGGGTCGAGTTGTCGGAGCGTCCCCGCAGCCGCGTTCCGGGGATTCGAGAAGGGGTCCTCGCCGCGCTCGATGCGCTCGCGGTTGTACGCCTGAAACGCCGCTTTCGGCATGAACACCTCACCGCGGACCGCGAGAGATTCCGGGTAGTCGCCGTCGAGTTCCAGCGGCACCGAGCGGATGGTCCGGACGTTCTCGGTTACGTCGTCGCCACGCTCGCCGTCGCCGCGGGTCGCCGCCCGCCTCAGCTCGCCGCTCTCGTAAATCAGCTCCACCGAGAGGCCGTCGAACTTCGGCTCACAGAGGTACTCGACGGACCCCTCCCAGTCGGCGTCTGCCAGCCGGGCGCGGACCCGCTCGTCGAACTCCCGAAGGTCGGCCTCCTCGACGGAGGAGTCGATAGAGAGCATCGGAACGACGTGGTCGACGGTTTCGAGTTCCGCCAGCGGTTCGCCGCCGACCCGCTGTGTCGGACTCGTCTCCGTCGGGAGGTCGAAGGCGTCTTCGAGGGCTTCGAGGCGTTCGAAGAGCCGGTCGTAGGCGCGGTCGGAGATGACCGGGTCGGCCCGCTGGTAGTAGCGTCGGTCGTGGTACCGAATCGCCTCCCGGAGCAGTTCGGCCTGCTCGTAGGCGTCGCTGTCGTCGAGTTCCTCGACCGACTCGAAATCGAGCGGTGGGTCCCGAACGTAGGGGTTGTCCTGCGGCTCGTCCATTACCGAGGGGTTGGAAACCCGCCGTCAAAAATCGGGGTGTCCGCTCTCGGGGTCGCCTTCGGCTACAACCCGGCCACGTCCTCGATGGCGTCGGTCAGCTCCTCGATGCTCTCGACGGTGTGTTCGCCCATGTGGCCGATGCGGAACGAGTCCTCGCCGAGGTCACCGTAGCCGCTGGAGAACGCCATGTCGTACTCCTCGGAGACGGCCTCGACGGTTTCGGCCACGTCGATGCCGCGGGTGTTCTCGACGCAGGTCACCGTCTGGGACTCGTAGCCTTCCTCGGCGAACAGCCCGAAGTGCTCTTCGGCCCACTCGCGGGTGTACTCGGCCATCTCGCGGTGGCGCTGGTCGCGGGCGTCGTGCCCTTCGTCAAGCATGTGTTTCATCTGTTCGTGGTAGGCGAGCATGATCGGAATAGCGGGCGTCGAGTGGGTCTGGCCCTTGCGCTCGTAGTAGTCGATCGTGCGCTGGAAGCCGCCGTACCACGCGGCCGAGTCCGATTCGACCTCGTGCTCGTAGGCCTCGTCGCTGACGACACAGACCGCGAGACCCGGCGGCATGGCGAAGGCCTTCTGGACGGAGG
>JBMCDV010000183.1:0-3882 GCA_048618255.1 Natronomonas sp.
GCCCTAAGCGTTGTCGGTCACCGCACGAGCGTCAGTCCGTTCTCGTCGGCTTCGACCGCGAGCTCCGAGTCCGCAATCCACTCCGCGAGGTGTCGCGGAACGATGCGGTCGGCCTTCCGGCGAGTCCGGACGGTCGTAATCGCCTCCGCGAGGTCGGCGCCGGTTTCGACGACCGGCTTGGATTCGAGGAAGTCCACCTCGTGGCCGGCGTCGAGTCCGCGGTCGGTGAGCGTCTCGACGGCGGGCGCGGCGAAGGCGTCGGCGTAGTCGATTGTCTCTTTGAACGCCGCGAAGTACACCCGGCCGCCCGGTGCGGGCCCGAGGACGACCTCGCTGCTGCGGAGTTTCATCGCCGACCCGTCGATTTCGGTGCGGGCGAGGAACGCGGCCTCGGGGCGCGTGATGGCGACCGAACCCTCGTCTTCGGTATCGAGGAGATGCGTCGCCGTGTTTCCCGCCCGTCCCGAAAAGGTCTCGCCGACCTGCACCTCGAGGCGGACGTCGTCGGCATCGGAATCGACGACGCCATCGAGGAGTTCATGGATTTCGGCTTCGGCGTCTTCCGAGCGGTAGTTCACCAACAGCGGCCCGCCGCTTTTGTCGACGGCCGAGACGACGTCTTTCGTCATCGCGGCGTAGAGGTCGGCCGCCTCGCTCTCCGTGAGCGGTGACGTTTCGACGAGTCGGTCGAGAACCTCGCCCGCTCGCGGCGGGTCAACGAGGACGGCAGTCGTGGTCATACCGTCACCACTCGCGGGAAGGTCTTGAGTTTTATATTCCGCCGCTCGGAGTGTCGGGTATGGAATCGACGAAACCGCTGTCGTTCGCATTCGCCACACTGGTCGCGCTGTTGGCCGTCGGCGCGGTCGTAGAACTGCTCCGTTCGACGTTCGCAAGCGATTTCGCCGTCGCGGCTATCGCCACGATTGCGCTCGTCGCCGTCGCCGTCATCGGCATGGTCGTCGTCGGCGCGCGGAACCGCCAGTGGCTCAGCAATCCCGACTCGTACTGGTAGAAGCCTCGTCGCTCTGCTCGTCCTTATCCGGTTGATACGTCCGAAAAATCGCTGAAACGGACCGACCTTACAGTTCGTCGGCGATTTCGTCGGCGTCGATGTCGGCCTCTTCGAGGGCCTCCTCGATGTCGACGTCGTCGGGGACGCCACCGCCGCCCATGCCGCCCATCATGCCGCCCATGCCCATCCCCATGCCGCCGCCGTCGAGGATTTCCTGAACGAGAATGCGGTCGATGTCGGTGAGGTCGATGACCTGTTGGGCAATCTGCTGTTTCTGCATCATCCACTGCTGGTTCATCGAGAGCTGGGGCGTCGACTCGACGTAGAGGGTTCGCTTCTCGACGGTCTCGGTGACAGTCTCGGGTTCGGCGTCCTCGTCGTCCTCGTCGTCGGGTTCTTCGACGTGGGTCTCTTCGACCTCGTCGGTTGCGACCCACATCTCGAGGTCGAGATCGAGGAACATGCCGAGCAGACCCTTGGCCTGTTCGAGGTCGCCGTCGACCTCTTCAAGGATTTCGTAGTCGTACTCGATGTCCTCGCCGGCCAGCGGGTGGTTGAAGTCGACCCGTGCGCGGCCGCCGATGATGGTCTCGAGAACTCCCTGCTCGCCGTCGATTTGGATGCGAGCGCCGGGGTAACGGTCGTCCTCGCCGATTTTGTCGGCCGAGACGGTCCGGACCTGCTCTTCGTCGTACTCGCCGAAGGCCTCGCCGGCGGGGACGACGACGCTGCCCTCGTCGCCGACCTCCTTGCCACGGATGTCGTCTTCGACCTGCGGGAAGAGGTGACCCTCCCCGAGGACGATGACGCGCGGTTCGAAGGTGCCCTGGTCGCCGACGCCCTCCTCTTCTGCGACTTCCTGGTCGGTCGTGTCGACGAGGTTACCGTCTTCGACGGTGCGGGCGGTGTAGGCCAGCCGGATGAAGTCGCCGTCCTGCAGCCCTTCGGCTTCCACTTCGTCCTGCTCCTCGGTCTCGGTGTCTGTTACTTCTTCCTCGGCCGCTTCGGCCTCGGTGTCGGTCTCCTCGACCTCATCGGGTTCGTCGCTCATACTCGCTACGTCAGCCGTCGCACCCTTAACAATCACGTTTCCCGTCCGTCCGGAGCCGAGGTGCTTTAGTCGACGCCGAGACACCGAAAGACCATGTACGAAGTCGAGTTGAAGGTCCGAGCCGAGCACGCTCCCGTCCGCGAGCGGCTCTCGGAACTCGGCGCCGAGCCGCTTGGGACGGTCGAACAGGCCGATACCTACTACGACCATCCAGTTCGGGAGTTCGCCGAAACCGACGAGGCGTTCCGCATCCGCCGGGAGACACACGACGAGGTGGCGGAGACCCGGGTCACCTACAAAGGGCCGCTCGTCGAAGCGGCCTCGAAAACCCGTGAGGAACTGGAGACCGGCGTCGACGACGGCGACGCGATGGCCGGAATAGTCGAGTCGCTCGGGTTCGAGCCTGCCGCGACCGTCGAGAAGCGCCGCGAACGGTTCGCCTACGGCGGGTACACTGTGACGCTCGATTCGGTCGTCGGACTCGACGAGTACGTCGAGGTCGAGACCGAAGCCGAAACCGTCGAACCGGCCCGAAAAGGTGCGGAGGAACTGCTGTCGGAGTTGGGTCTCGACGCCGCAGACCAGATTCGAACGTCGTATCTCGGCTTGCTGCTCGACGGCGAGTAATGCTTCGTGGTAATTTGTCGGTTTGGTTTGGTTTCCGTAAGTTATAGAACCGCCGGAGAGCTACTGCGAGTAATGAGCGAGCGAAACATCCGCGTCGAGCCGGTCGTCGGCCGCGCGGTCGAGGACCAAGAGGTCGAAATCGTCGAGCGAAAGGGATTGGGACATCCCGACTCTATCTGTGACGGCATCGCAGAACACGTCTCACAGGCGCTCGCGTCGGCGTACATCGACCGCGTCGGAAAAGTCCTCCACTACAACACCGACGAGACACAGCTCGTGGCCGGCACCTCCGCGCCCGCCTTCGAGGGTGGCGAAGTCATCGAACCGATTTATCTCCTCATCACCGGCCGCGCGACCAAAGAGTATCAGGGAACGCGAATCCCGACGGAGACCATCGCACTCCGTGCCGCCCGGGAGTACTTCCAGAAGCACTTCCCGCTGGTCGATTTCGGAACGGAAATCATCGTCGACGTGAAGTTGGGCGAGGGCTCCGGTGACCTCCAGGAAGTGTTCGGCGAGGAGGGCCAACAGGTTCCGATGGCCAACGACACGTCCTTCGGCGTCGGCCACGCGCCCTTGACGGAGACCGAGAACATCGTCCTCGAAGCCGAATGCCAGCTCAACGGCAGGTACAGCGTCGACAACCCCGGAGTCGGAACGGACATCAAGGTGATGGGCAAACGCGAGGGCGACGAAATCGACGTAACCGTCGCCGCCGCGATGGTCGACCAATACATCGACGGGTTGGACGACTACGACGACGCCGTCGGCTGCATCCGGGAGTTCGTCACCGAACTCGCCGAGGAGTACACCGACCGTTCGGTCGCGGTCCACGTCAACACCGCCGACGACTACGAAGAAGGCTCCATCTACCTGACGACGACCGGCACCTCGGCCGAACAGGGCGACGACGGCTCCGTCGGTCGGGGCAACCGCGCCAACGGCCTCATTACGCCCAACCGTTCGATGTCGATGGAGGCCACTTCCGGGAAGAACCCCGTCAACCACATCGGGAAGATCTACAACCTGCTGTCGACGGAGATCGCCCACAGCGTCGTCGAGGAGGTCGACGGCATCCGGGAGATCCGCATCCGCCTGCTCAGCCAGATCGGCCAGCCCATCGACGAACCCCACGTCGCCGACGCCAGCCTCGTCACCGACGAGGGGGTGGCGGTCCGCGACATCGAGG
>JBMCDV010000184.1:0-3860 GCA_048618255.1 Natronomonas sp.
TCGATGAAGATGACGCTTGGCGCGCCTTCGGCGGCCTCCTCGAACACCTCGCGCAACTGTTCTTCACTCTCGCCGTAGTACTTCGACATGATTTCGGGGCCCGAGATGTTCGTGAAGTAGGCGTCTATCTCGTTGGCGACGGCTTTCGCCATCATGGTCTTCCCGGTGCCTGGCGGGCCGTGTAGCAACACGCCCTTCGGCGGCTCGATGCCGAGCTGTTGGAACAACTCGGGGTGTCGCATCGGGAGCTCTATCATCTCCCGGACCTGCTCGAGTTCGTCGTCGAGGCCGCCGATGTCCTCGTATCGCACCGAGGGAGTTCCATCGCCGCCCGCAGCGGCGCTTCCGCCGGTTTCGGCGATCTGTTCGGCGGGCTTTTCGCTCACCTGGATATCCGTCGAATCGGTGACGACGACCGTCCCGTCGGGGTCGGTGTCGGCGATTTTCAGCGGGATACGCTGTCCGCTCTGTGAGGACAGCGGCCCGAGGCCGAGCGAGAAGGGGACGTTCTGTCCCGTCGTGACGGCCTGACCGCTGAGTTTGTCGCGGATATGAGGACCGATGTTCCCGCGGATGCGGAGGTTCTGCGGTAGCGCCACCGTCACCTGCTTTGCGGGATTCACGTCGGCGGCCTCGACCGTCACACGGTCGTCGATGCCCACGTTGGCCTCCTGCCGGAGGCGGCCGTCGATGCGGATGACGCCCTGGCCTTCGTCCTCGGGGTAGCCGGGCCACACCCGGGCGACGGCTCGACCGTCGCCCTCGATGAGGATGTAGTCGCCGTTCTCGAGCCCGAGTTCGGCCATCGCCGCGCGGTCTATCGCTGCCAGCCCGCGCCCAGCGTCTTTCTGTTTGAGGGGTTTGACCGTCAGTTTCATCGGTTATCGCTCCACCTCGATAGTAACGATTCCGTTGTTCATAATAGCACGGGATGCCCCCTCGGGCACTTCGTACTCGTACTGCTCGTCGTCGACGACTACGATAGCCGTCCCGTCGACGAGGTCAACACCCCCTTCGACGGGCCCGAAGTCCGCGACGAGGACCGCTCCGTCGCCGTATTCGTACTGACGAACGATGCCGTCCGCGTCACCGCGAATCGACTGCGTGTATTCAGTCATACTAACTCCGAGTTAGTTACAATAGTATATAAATCTTTCTGTCAAAATGGCCGTACGTGGAGACATAGAACATCAACGGTAGAATTGCGGTTCACACACTAGCGCCGAACGTATTCCGGGGAGTCGACAGCGAGCGGTCGTCGCGTTTATCGGGTGACGCTGTGAGAACGAGGGTATGGAGACAGTCACACATCACGGGCGTACGACCGCCTACCGCGAGCCCGATTTCGGCGACGGACCAACGGTCTGTTACGTTCACGGCGCCGGCGGCGACCACGGCGTCTGGGTCGAACAGTACGGCGACCACGAGGGACCGCCGGCCGTCGCCGTCGACCTCTCGGGACACGGCGACAGCGACGACGTGACGACCGAACCAGGAATGGAGACGATAACGGCCTACGCCGACGACGTGGCGGCCGTTTGCGAGGCGACCGACGCATCGGTCATCTGCGGTAACTCGATGGGCGGCGCCGTCGCGCTGTGGGTCGCCCTCGAAAGTGACCTCTCACTCGACGCGCTCGTTCTCTCGGACACCGGCGCGAAACTCGGCGTCGACCCCGGCTTTCTCGAATCGCTCTCCCGGAACTTCGAAGCCGCCGTCGCCTCGCTACACGTTCCCGACACCCTGTTTCACGACCCCGACGACGAACTCCTCGAGGTCTCGAAGGCCGGACTCCTCGAGACGGGACAGGCAGTCACAGTGCGGGACTTCGAGAGCTGTGACACCTTCGACGTTCGGGACCGCCTCAACGAAATCGACGTACCCACGCTGGCGCTCTGTGGCGAACACGACCCATTGACGCCGCCGTCGTTCCACGAATACCTCGAAGCCGAGCTCGCGGATTGTGAGTACGTCGAGTTGGCCGACGCCGCACACATGCCGATGCTAGAACAGCCCGAGGAGTTCAACGAGTCGGTCCGGTCGTTTCTACTCTAACCGCTCTGCCGCACCGTTGTCGACGAGCGCCTCGGCGGTCCCCTCCGGGAGCGTGACCACGTCCTCCGAACCGAGGTCGTAATCGCGGTTGTCCGTCCCGACCATCTCGCCAACGTCGGCCGTAATTCGGACCGTCGTCCGTGGGATACCGGGAACGTCTCTGTGGTCGTCGGCGTCGGTCGAAGACCCTGATTCATCCCCTCCGGCCGTCTCTGCCGGCGTTCGGTCGGTCTCCCGGTGCTCGGTTCGGCGAGGCTCCGGGGAGGACTCCAGCGGTTCGGGCTCCGGTTGCACCTCGGTTGACTCCGAGTGGTCCGAGACGAGTGGGTCTTCTGACGGGGATTCGGGGCCGGCCACCGGCTCGCTTTGGGCGGCGTCCGGGGCCGTCGACTCCGCGGATTTCTCGGCAGCATCGCTCGGACCACTTCCCATCAACTCCGCGGCGCTAACGCCGTCGGCATCGGCATCCGTCGAGGCCGTCGCTGGCGAGTCTTGGTCGGCGCTGAAGTCGGCGTCGGGAGGCTTCGATTCGGCTGCCGTGTAATCGGTTTCCGCGGTCTCGGTCGTTCCATCCTCTATCGAACACGACACCGAGGGGGCGTCTCCGTCCAGTACCGACAGAACGGTCTCGCGGTTGTGCTCGATGCGGGCGACGAGGTCGTCGAACAGCGCCTCTTCCTCGTCGGTGAGGCCGTCGTCGTCGACCGGCATGCCGGCGGCAGCGATGGAGGCTTTCTTGACGACCTTGCCGACGCGGCGTTCGTAGATGGCCTCGACAGTTCCCTCGGCGGTTTCGATGTCGTCGGAGAGCCGCCGGACCTCCGGCGAGGAGAAGGGGTCCTCGGCTTGCTCGACCTTCCGCGCGCGCTCCTCGGTGAGTTCGTGAATGTACTCGCCGACCTCCCGATAGAACGACGAGCGCAGGTGCTGGAGGTCACTGGATTGGCGCTCGCGGGCCTGCACCGATTGGAGTTCGTCGAGATTCATTCTGCGGCTTTGGTGGCGTGGCCGCGAGCCATCGCGAACACGCCGACGTACTCTGGCATCGAATGCACTCCCTCCGAGAGCCTAAAGCTTTCCCCCCCGAGTCGAATCGTCGTCTCCTCGCGGACGTACACCGAGATGTCGTTTCCGACGAACGTCTTCGGGACGGCGTCGACGAGCGGGTCGAAGGAATCGAGTTCGTCCCGCGGGATGTGTTGGACTTCGAGGCCGCTCCCGCCGTGGAGACTCCCTGGCAGTCGGATGAGTCGGTTGATGTCCGTCGTCACCGGTTCGTCGATGGGTGCGGTCTGCTCTTCGAGCACGCGTGTCAACAGCGTCTCGGCAATCGTCTTCAGCGCGTTGTGAACGTCGATGTTCCCCGCCTCGATGGCGTCGCGCTGTTTCCGAATCGCCCCCAGCATCGTGGTCGCTTTCCCCTCCCCGATGCGGTCGAATGCCGTGAGTCGCTCCATCGCCTCGTCGTCGCTCAGTCCGTCGAGTTCCTCGACGAACGCGTTCAGTTCGGTCTGGAGCCGTCGGCCCCACCCGCCGTCGTTCTGAAGCGTCCGTTTGTCCGCCGGCGTCTTCCGGCCGGAGCTACCGGAGACCTTCTCCGTCTCGATGATCGCCTCGATGTCGACACCGTCCCCGAGGACGTAGTCGACGACTTCCCGGCGGGCGCTTCGGCTCAACTCCAAGACGCCGGGGTCGCGAACGTGGACGTGATAGCCGCGGCCGCCGGAGAAGACGACCGTCAGGTCCTCGAAAGCGAAGTCGTGCGCCAGCAAATCCAGCAGTCTGAGCAGCGCCTCCTTACACTC
>JBMCDV010000185.1:0-3842 GCA_048618255.1 Natronomonas sp.
CCGTCTCGATGTACTGGCACTTCGTCGACATCGTCTGGGTGTTCCTCGTCATCGTCCTGTACGCTGGCGCTATCGTCTGATTTCTGATAGATTGTTCGAGAGGGCGTCGCGCTCTCGTCATCCCGAAAGCCCGACGGGGGTTTCGGACGACTGCGTCGGGGCTCGACTCTGACGAACGTCGATGAAATCTCGAACGCGCCGTCGGCGCGTTCGCGTGAACCGTGCCCACTCCGTTCGCGCGGATTCGCTATTACACAACAGCAGTTCGGCTCACCGGCACATCCGAAACACTGGTCCGTCCGTCGAACGACCCGCCGATTCCGGAAGGTACTCCGGTATCCGACGACTACGTCCGCCAATGACCGGTCGCCGTCGTCGTTTGGCGTTCACGCTGGTCGGCGTTCTCCTCGGCGTCGTCGGGACGGCCGGCGCCCACGGAGCCGGGTTGGCGAGCGCATCCGGACGAAGTTCCGACGTGCCGACGTGGCTGTTCCTGCTCACCGGCGGCGGCGTCATCGGTGCCTCGTTCCTGCTGGCGTCGTTCGTCACCGACCGCGAGTTCATTCGGTGGATTCACGGCTGGCACCGCGGCCTGGCCCTGCCGGCGGCCCGTGTACTCACGGCTGTGGGTCGACTTCTCGGCGTCGTCGGCCTCCTGTTCGTCCTCGCGGTCGGCTTCCTCGGCCCACAGGAGTCGCTGTACAACGCCGCCATCCTCGTCGTCTGGGCGGGGTGGTGGTCGGGATACGCGATGACCACCTATCTCGTCGGGAACACCTGGCCGATTCTCAACCCGTGGCGTTCGATTGCCGCGGTGTTGCCCTCCCTGGAGCGGCCCTATCCCGACCGACTCGACGCGTGGCCGAGCGTCGCCGCTCTGCTCGCATTGATTTGGCTTGAGGTCGTCAGCCCCGTCGCCGACCAACCCCGGTTCCTCGCGGGCATCGTCGCCGGCTACACCGTCGTCACGCTGGCCGGTGCAGTCGTCTTCGGCGAGGAGACGTGGTTCGAGACGGTCGACCCGGTGTCGCGGGTATTCCGGTACTTCGGTCGCGTCGCTCCCCTGTACGCCGACGACGGAGTCAGCGTTCGGCTGCCAGGAGCGGGGTTGAGCGAAGCGAAGCTCGTCACCTCCCGAGCGGAGGTGGCCTTCGTCGTCGCGGTGCTGTGGGTGACGACCTACGATGGCCTCGTCGCGACGCCGCTGTGGCGCCGCTATGCGGTCGCAGTCGTCGAAAGCGGCGTCCCGCCGAACCTCCTGTACGCCGCTGCCCTCGTCGTCGGCTATCTCGTCTTTCTCGGCATCTACCGGGCGGCGGCGAGAGCGAGCAAGCGACGCGCCCGGACGTACGTTCCGGTCGAAGACCTCGCCTACCGATTCGCGCCGCCGCTTATCGCCATCGCCGCCGGCTATCACGTCGCGCACTTCCTGGGGTACTTCCTCGAGTTGTCGCCGGTACTGCTCGGAACGCTCACCGCGCCGCTGTCGCCGCCGGAACCGGTCGCGCTTCTCTTGCCGGCGTGGTTCGGCGGCCTCGAACTGTCGTTCGTCATTCTGGGACACCTGTTGGCTATCTGGGTCGCCCACGCCGCCGCATACGACATCTTCCCCGGGAAACTGCAGGCCATCCGAAGCCAGTACGCGACCACCGCGGCGATGGTGTGTTACACCATCGTCAGCCTCTGGATAGTCTCCCAACCGTACGCAATCCCGCCGTACGTCTCCTGACCGATGACCGAACAAACCCACCCAAGTCAGACGCCACCGCCGGACCCGCCCGAGGAGCCAGCCACCTGCGGGTACTGCGGTGAGAAGTTCGTCGACGAACAGTTGCTCGCACTCCACCGCGGCATCGAACACGAGTCCCGACTCTCCGAGACGGAAGCCGATGCCTACCGCACGGCCCGCGACGCCGAACGCGAGGACGTCCGACTGTTTCGACTGAAGGCACTGGCCGCGCTGCTGTTCATCTACTTCGGGTTCATCTTCGTGTACGCGTTCGTCGTGTGAGTGCGAACGATACACCGACGGTCCTTTGTCTCGTCAGTCCCTACACCGAGTATGGAAGCGGAATCGGAACCAGAGCCGGAATCGGCACTCTCCGAGCGATACGCCAAGTCCAGCCCGTGGCCGGTCGTCGTGGCGTTGGGACTCGTCGTCAGCGAGATTGGCATCCTCTTCGGGCTCTACCCCGTCGCCGTCGCGGGGCTCGTCATGTTCGCCGGCAGCGTCTCGGGAATCGTCTACGAAGCGGGCTACGTGGCGAGTCCGTGGCGGCTGCTGTCCGGACTGGGTATCGTCTTCGTCGCCCTCGGTCTCGCGTTGGTTTCGACGCAGGTCGACGGCGGCCTCTCGGCGTACCTCGCACAGACGAGCGTCGAAAACGGCGTCACGCTTCGCGGGTTCACGGTCGCCGCGACGGGCGCTATCATCACGGTCGGCGGCATCGTCGCCCCCCGCGCCACGAATCAGTAACCTCTTTGTGTTCGTGTTCGAATTCACGCTCAATGAGTAACCGTACGTTCGACCGGGAAACGCTTCTTGACCTGTCGGTCAACGTTATCCCCCTCGCGATACTCGCGTTCTTCGTCATCGTATACGGCCTCCTCGGTAACTACCCCGATGACCCGCTCGTCCTCGTCGTCCAGATGTCGATTATCATCGTCACTGGCATCGCCCTGACGCTGTTGACGTACTTCTCCGGAAAGGCCATCGCGGGGTCGGAGGAAGAAGACGAGATACCGCCGGGGTACTCCCCGGAAGACGCGGAAGTCGCACCCGACCCGGAAGCCGAACCGACCTCTGAAGACGCCTGAGACGCCCATCGTTCTGCGTTCGGTTCTCGCCCCGCCTGGAGCCGCGCGGCTGACAGGAAAACCGACGGCAGTGGACGCAGCAAGCGCAAGCTTTCTTTACCAGTAGTCCTACCAACTTCATAGAGACACATGGCTGCAGAACAGCTTGCGCTGACGGTTCTCATGGGGGTGCTCCTCATCGGGGTGTTCGCCCTCGTCGCCCGCATGGAGAACTGGCGCACGTACACTCCGCTCGCCAGCGGCGAAGCTGCTGGTGCGGCGGGTCACGGACACAAGCCACCGGGAATCACCCGCTGGCTGACCACGGTCGACCACAAAGACATCGGCATCCTCTACGGCACCTACGGCGTCATCGCGTTCATCTGGGGTGGCGTCGCCGTGATGCTCATGCGCATCGAGTTGACGACGCCGGGAACGGCGTTCCTCGAACCCTCGATGTACAACGCGCTGTTAACGAGTCACGGCATCACGATGCTGTTCCTCTTCGGGACGCCCATCATCGCGGCGTTCTCGAACTACTTCGTGCCGCTGCTCATCGGCGCCGACGACATGGCGTTCCCGCGCATCAACGCCATCGCCTTCTGGCTTCTGCCGCCGGGGGCGCTGCTCATCTGGGCGGGATTCTTCTTCATCCCGTTCGGCGTCGGCATCGGCCCGTCCGAGACCTCCTGGACGATGTACGCGCCGTTGTCCATCGAACAGTCCAACCCCGGCGTCGACCTGATGTTGCTCGGGCTCCACCTCACCGGCGTCTCGGCGACGATGGGGGCAATCAACTTCATCGCGACAATCTTCACCGAGCGCGGCGACGACGTGACGTGGGCGAACCTCGACATCTTCTCGTGGACCATCCTCACCCAGTCGGGACTCATCCTGTTCGCGTTCCCGCTGATGGGGAGCGCGCTCGTGATGCTGCTGCTCGACCGTAACTTCGGGACGACGTTCTTCGCCATCGAAGGCGGCGGCCCCATCCTCTGGCAGCACCTCTTCTGGTTCTTCGGCCACCCCGAGGTGTACATCCTCGT
>JBMCDV010000186.1:0-3840 GCA_048618255.1 Natronomonas sp.
GTTCTCGTTCGCCCGGCGCTGTCGCGTCGTTCGCGTCCCTTCGGTAGCGTTTTGGGGACCCCTCGCCTGGTCCCGGTATGGAATACTCGACGATCACCGAGCAGCTCGACGACCCCGCGGCCGCACGCGAGTCGGGCCGCCGGAAGATCGACTGGGCGCTCGAACACATGCCGATTCTGGACGCGTTGCGCGAGGCGTTCGTCGACGAGCAGCCCCTCGCGGGCCACCGCGTCGGCATGGCGATGCACGTCGAGGCCAAAACGGCCGCCCTCGTCGAACTGCTCGCGGACGGGGGCGCGGAGGTGGCCATCACCGGCTGCAACCCCCTGTCGACCCACGACGACGTCAGCGCCGCCCTCGACGCGCGCGCGGACGTCCACAGCTACGCGCGCCGGGGCGTCGACGAGGCGGACTACTACGCGGCCATCGAGGCGGTGATCGCCCACGAGCCGACGGTCACCGTCGACGACGGGATGGACATGATCGCCGCGATCCACGAGGACCACCCCGACCTGATCGACTCCATCGTCGGCGGCTGTGAGGAGACGACGACCGGCGTCCACCGCCTGCGCGCGATGGACGCCGACGGCGAACTCCACTACCCGATGTTCGCGGTCAACGACACGCCGATGAAGCGACTGTTCGACAACGTCCACGGGACGGGCGAGGCGTCGCTTTCGAACATCGCCATGACGACGAACCTCTCGTTTGCGGGCAAGAACGTCGTCGTCGCCGGCTACGGCTACTGTGGGAAGGGCGTCGCCATGAAGGCGTCCGGACAGAACGCACACGTCATCGTCACCGAGGTCGAACCCCGCCGGGCCCTGGAGGCACACATGGAGGGGTACGAGGTCGCCTCGATGGCCGAAGCCGCCGAGAAGGGCGACATCTTCGTGACGACGACGGGCAACCGCGACGTCATCGTCGAAGAGCACTTCGAGTCCATGCAGGACGGTGTCGTCCTCGCGAACGCCGGCCACTTCAACGTCGAAATCGACCTCAACGGACTCGACGACATGGCGGTCGGCCGCCGAGAGGTACGGGACGGCGTCGAGGAGTTCGAACTCCCCGACGGCCGACGCATCAACGTCCTCGCGGACGGCCGGTTGGTCAACCTCGCCTCGCCGGTCGCGATGGGCCATCCCGTCGAGGTGATGGACCAGAGCTTCGGGGTCCAGGCGGTCTGTGTCCGCGAGATGGTCGAGAACAGCGAGGCGTACGACGCGGGCGTCCACGAGGTGCCCGACGACCTCGACCGCGAGGTCGCGGAAATCAAACTCGAAGCCGAAGGCATCGAGATAGACGAGCTGACCGCCGAGCAGACCGAGTACATGGACAGCTGGCAGCACGGGACCTGACGGCCACTGCCCCGGTGGGTATCCCTTTTAGGGCTCGCCGTCCAAGCGGACTCCATGTCGAGTGATTTCCTCGAGCGACTCGAACAGCCGGAGTACACCGGCGAGAATCGGTGTACGCCCTGTACGATTCTCAATCTCCTCATCGTAGCGGGCGTTGCGGCGCTCGTCGGCCGCCGGAACCGTGCGCTGGGACTGTTGACGTTCGTCGGGAGCGTGGTTCTCATCTCCCTCCGCGGGTATCTCGTTCCCGGGACGCCCGAGTTGACGAAGCGATACCTCCCGCAGTCCGTGCTGGCGGCGTTCGACAAGGCCGACCCGCCGGGCGAGGACGTGCCGGTCGAACTCGCCGAACGGGCCGCCGCTCGTGCCGACGAGGCCGCCGATTCGGAGGGTGAAGACGACTCCGTGACGGGCGAATCCTCCACGACGGAATCCGTCGAGGTGGTCGACGAAAGCGGCAGTGACGCCGTGGAGCCGGAAGACGCGGAACCGGAGGTCCTCCCGGAACGGGAGGCCGTCGAGGAACTGATGGGCCAACCGATGGAGGACGTGCTCTCGGCGTTCGGGGTCGTCCGACCGACCGACGACGGCGAGGACCTCGAACTCGTCGACTCCTTCCGCGAGGAGTGGGAGGCGGCCATCGGAACGCTTTCCGAGGACGACGAACGCGTCGAGACGCTCGCGGACCTGTTTCAGGAGGACGAGGCCGGGGTCGAAATCGAGACTCGAGAGGACGGTCGCTACTACGGCCTCGTCGACGGGAAGGCACAGTACAACTGGATTACGGAGGCGGCGCTGATTTCGGACCTCGCGGCCCACCGGGCGGTCGCCAGCGAGGACCGACGCTGGAGCGTTCTCCTCCCGGAGGAACGGCTCTCGGTTCTCAAGGGATTCCGGGTCTTCCTCGAGACGTGCCCGGAGTGTGACGGCCCCATCGCCCCCACTGACGAGAGCGTCGAGTCCTGCTGTCAGAGTTGGGACGTCATCGCCGTCGAATGTGCCGACTGCGGTGCTCGGGTGCTGGAGTTGCCCGCCCCCGACGGCCGCAACCCCAACGAGGGCGGCGCCGGCGCGGCGGGTGTCCCCGGCGGATTCACGAGGTAGTCGAACGCGACGGCGACGTTTCGACGGTAACGCTTTTGTTGACGCCTGCCAAGGCGTCGCGTATGGCGCCCGAACCTACTGCTGCCATCGGTGTCGTGTCCGAGGAACCCACAGGCAACGGGTTCGGTTTCTTTTTCACTCGGTAGACGGCGTGGACCCGGAGACAACGCTGCCGCGTCTCCTGGGAAACGCCGTCTTCGAGTCGGAACCGCTAACAGAGAGCCACGCACACACTCGCCAATGAGACTGCCAGAAACGCAGGTCGCGCTGTTAGAAGTCGCCAGCGCGACCGATACGAAAACGGTTGCACAGCTCGCCGAGGAAATCGGCGAAGACGCTACGGCCGTCACGCGGGCCACCTTCGAACTCGAAGACGCCGGCCTGCTCGCGGTCGACGAACACGTCGCCGAGGACGTCACCCTCACCGAGGAGGGTGAGAGCTATCGGGAGGGAGGGCTGCCCGAACTTCGGCTGTATCGGGCCGCTATCGACGCCGGTGCCGACGACGACCCCGTTCCGATGGGTGAACTCATCGGGGCGGCCGGCCTCGAAGGCCCCGAAGTCGACATCGCGCTCTCGAACTTCGCCCGGAAGGGACTGGGCCGAATCGACAGCGGTGAGGTAATCGCCGATACCACAGCGGGGCCGGACGTCGACCCCGACGCCGACCCCGAAACGGAGGCGCTCGAGGCCATCGCCTCGGGCAACGCCGGCTACACCGACCCCGGTATCCTCGACCGACTGGAGACTCGCGGCCTCATCGAGCGCACGGAGACGACCATCCGGAGCGTCACGCTGACCGACGAGGGCGTCACCGCGATGATGGAGGGCATCGAGGTCGCCGAGACCGTCGGCGCCGTCACGCCCGAACTGCTCACCTCCGGGGAGTGGGCCGAGGTGGAGTTCACCGAGTACAACGTCGAAGCCGACGCCGAAACGGTCCACGGCGGCAAGGAACACATCCTACGTCAGACCGCAAACCGCGTGAAAGACGTACTGGTCGGAATGGGCTTTCAGGAGATGGAGGGCCCCCACGCCGACGCGGAGTTCTGGATCAACGACTGTCTGTTCATGCCCCAGGACCACCCCGCCCGGACCCACTGGGACCAGTTCGGTCTCGACGTGCCGCCGATGGAGGACCTCCCGGAGGACCTGCTGGAGCGCGTCGAGTCGGCCCATCGCGACGGCGTCGGGGAGGACGGCGACGGCTATCACTCGCCGTGGACGACCGACGTGGCCCGACAGGTCGACCTCCGGGGACACACCACCTCGCTGTCGATGCGGTATCTCTCCGGCGAACAGGTCGGCGACCTCGAACCGCCACAGCGGTACTTCAGCGTCGAGAAGGTGTACCGGAACGACACGCTCGACCCGACGC
>JBMCDV010000187.1:0-3804 GCA_048618255.1 Natronomonas sp.
CCCACGGACAGGGGTAGGTGTGGGCGTCCGGGCGCAACTCGAAGTCCTCGTTGCCGAAGAAGTGCGTCCAGACGATGCCGCCGTGTTCGGTCGCCCAGTAGGAGTTGATGTACCACTCACAGACCGCCTCCATGCCGAATTTCTGGACGGCCGGACTGACCGGTTCCGCACAGAACGTCGCCACACGGAGCGACTCCGTCGACCACGCCTCCATGTCGGCGACGTTCTCCTCGTCTTCCATCACCGTCTTCAGGAAGGTGACGCCGGCTTTGAACGCCGTCACGTCGTAGCGTTCGATGATGGAGGTAAACCGACCGGCGTCGGGGTACAGCGGCGACCCCTCGGCGATGACGCCGGTCGTCCGCGTCGAAAGCGAGGCGCTGATGAGATACGACTGCCCCGTAATCCAGCCGGGGTCGGCGACGACGAATATCGTGTCCTCGCCCGGCACCACGTCGAAGGACACCGACATCGTGTGGGCAACGCCCGCGGTGTAGCCGCCGTGGACGTGGACGACGCCCTTCGGTTTTCCCGTCGACCCGCTGGTGAAGATGACGAACAGCGGATACTCCGCATCCACCGGCTCGGGTTCGTTGCTCGCCCACAGCGCCTCGACGAACGCCCGGTCCGAAAGCGCCGCCAGTTCCTCGCGGTTCGCCACGTCGAACCCGGCGTTTCGAGCGTTTTCGAGGACTTGCTCGCTCGCCGTCGCTTCCAGCTCGTGGGCCCAGGAGTCCCGCTCGTAGCACTGAATCTCGTGGCCGGTGTGTTCGACGACGACCACGCTCTCGACCACGTGGTCGGCATCGACGAGGGCCGAGGCGAGTTCGGTCCGCACGGACGACGCCCGCTCGGGCGACAGCGACAGCGAATCCAGGGCGTGTCCCACTCCGCGCATCGCGTCGGCCCTGTCGACCGTTATCTCGCCATCGATGGCGGCTTCGACGCCCTCCCGGATGGCTGCGGCCCGCTCGTCGGTGAGGTCGAGGTCCGAAAGCGTCCGGCCGACGACGTCGAGAACCGTTTCAGTCGGCAGATACTCCTCCAGTGCCGGGTCGGCGTAGGCCTCCTTGTACGGCGTCACCTCGGCGTTTCGGTAGCCGCCGTCGGCGGTCACGAGGACGTCGGCACCCAGTTCGGCGATGCGGTCCGAGAGGGTCTTGTCGCTGAATCCGCCGAACACCGGCGTGTAGACGACGCCGAGTCGTTTGCAGGCCTCGATGTAGTAGATTTGTTCGGGGACGTTCGGCATGTTGAGCGCGATGCGGTCGCCCTTCTCGACGCCGAGGTCACGGAGCACCTCGGCCGCGACGACGACGTTGTACAGCAGTTCTCGTCGGGAGATGGCTTCCGAGACGACCGGCCCGCCGCGGCCGTCGTTTTTCAGTTGGTCCCAGCGGTCGCCCTCGAAGTGGTAGGCGATTTCCTCACCGTGGCCGGCGAGGACGTGTCGGTCCACCTCGTTGAAACAGGCGTTCGTCAGGCCGCCCGCGAACCATCGGTACAACGGTGGGTCCGAATCGTCGAAGGCCACGTCCCACGGTTCGTATTCCGCATCGTAGTCGAGTTCCGTCGGCGTACACCCCTCGAAACCGGTCCACGTCTCGGCGTCGGAATCGAAACTCGCCCACGCGCCCTCGTCGGGGAGAAACCAGTGCAGTTCGCGCTTTGCGATGTCGCCGTGGAACGCGCCGGGGTCCTCTCGGGCGCGCCGTCGCTGTTCGGTCCAGTCGTCGGCCGTCCGTATCGGATTGCTACGGATTCGGTCCGGCGGCCGGGGAGCATCAGAGTCGTTCACACGTATCGGTGTAGTTCGCGATGGCAAAACCGCTTCGCCGATGAGACGATTGCTCCGAGAAGATAACTGTTAGACAGCCTGAATGAGGCGCCGGGGACCCACCGCTACCGGATGATCGTGACGGGGACCGGGCAATGATTGAACACTTTTTGTGTGACGTTACCGACGATCAGGCGGTCGGCTAGGGAACTGCCGTGACTCCCGATAACGACGGCATCGAACTCCTCGGCCTGGCCGACGATAGAACTCGCCGGCGACCCCATCTCGATGATGGTGTCGATGGTAGCGTCGTAGTCGGCCGCGATTTCTCGTGCCCGTTCGAACACCGCGTTCGCCTGCTCTTTCGCCACCTCCTCGACATCGTCCTCGAGGGCCAGCGCCGTCGCCCCGCTCAGCATCGACGATGGTCCGCCGACGACGTGCAGGACGGTGATTTCGGCGTCCTCGTGGACCGAAAGCGCGTATCTGAGCGCACGCTCGGCGAGTTCCGAGTCGTCCATCGGGACGAGAACGCGTGATATCATACCACACCTACGCTCGAAGGCCGAATAAACACTCGGGTCGCTTACCACAGGAAGGCGAACAGCGCCCAGAAAGTAACGTACGAGCCAAGCGTCGAGATGACCGGAACGAGGTTCTGCATCAGAATGACTCGACCCGTCGTCGAGGGATCGAACAGGTCCGACGCCTTCGGGATGTCTTCGGGTTCCTCTTCGCCGATTTCGGGAGCGTCCTCACCGGGCTCTTCGGCGGCCAGGGCGCCGACCGAGACGTTCGTCTCGTCCTCGCCGCGGATGCTACCGGTAACCGTCGCGGTTCGGGTCGCCCGGCCCCACCCGAGGCCGACGATGGACATCGTCGCGATGATGACGAAGCTCGCGGGGATACCGATGGCCGACAGCCCGATGACGATTGCGGAGGCGACGACGGCGACGACGATAGCCGCCGTCAGCGGGAGGTCGGTAATGTCGTTACCGAGCGTATCGAGCGTTCGGCGGGCGATGGACAGCGCACCGACGGCGACCGCCGCCGACCCGGCCAGTATGAGTGGGTTTATCGACACGCCGGCGCCGTACAGCGGCGCGATGGCGTTGGCGATGTTGGAGGTCCCCGACGAGAACGCCATCAGACAGCCGATGGAGACCAAAACGACGGTGCCAAAGAACTCACGACGCGTGGTGTTCGGTCCCGGCCGTGGAACCGGGAGCGTTCCCGACCGGTCGAGTGTGACGAGTGCGCCCTCGGTTTGGGTAATCGCGATCCAACTGTTGAGCGTCGGGTAGACGTACCGGCCGATCATCACCGACACCCAGAAGCCGACCAGCGGGGCGACGATCCACCAGATGGCGATTTCGCCCATCACCGTCCAGTTGAGTTCGCCCGTCGCGACACCGAGACCGGCGATGGCGCCGACGGCCGTCATCGACGTGGAGGCGGGGACGCCGACGTAGTTACCGACGAACAGCGCGCCGCCGATGAAGAACAACACGACGATGCTCGTCTCGATGGTGAACACGCCCGGGTCGTAGACGAGGTCCCGGCCGAGCGTGTTGACGACGCGCCGGCCGATAGTCCAGGCGCCGATGGCGAAGAATATCGACATCAGCAGGCCGGCGAAGAACTTCGAAATCGCGCCCGCGCCGACGGCCGGCCCGAACGCCGGCCCCGTCGTCGACCCGCCGATGTTGAACCCGACGAACAGCGCGACGAGCAACCCGACGCCGATGAGGACCTCGACCATGCTCAGACGACCTCCGTTGCGAGTCTCCACACACTCCGAATCATTCGTCGGCCCGTTCGTCGTCGGGTTTTTTCTTCGAATCCCCGTCGGCCGCCGCTTCGACCTCCTCGGCGTCGAGTTCCTCCTTCCGGGGCCGTCTGTCGATGCGTTGGTTGACGGCTTCGAGCTGGTCGACGATGGTCTCGATTTCGTCGGACAGCGTCTGCTCGACGTTCTCGGTCACCTCTTGGGTGACTTCCTGTGTGACCTCTTCGGCCACCTTCTC
>JBMCDV010000188.1:0-3789 GCA_048618255.1 Natronomonas sp.
GGAACACCCGGCGGACTCGGCGGCGCGGGTTCACTACCTCGCCGAGGCGATGAAGCTGGCTTTCCACGACGGCCATCGCTACATCACCGACCCCGACTTCGAGGAGATACCGCCGCTCGAATCGAAATCGTGGGCGGAAAAACGCGCCGCGAACGTCGGCGCGGAGGCCGGCGATGTCTCCTTCGGCGTCCCCGACTCGAACGCCGAGGACGCCGATACCGTCCTCCTGTGTGTCGGCGACAGCGAGGGCAACGTCGTCTCCTACATCAACTCCCGCTTCGCCGGGTTCGGGAGCGGCCTCGTCGCCGGCGACACCGGCATCGCCCTCCAGAACCGCGGCGCGTCGTTCTCCCTCGACGACGACCACCCGAACCGGCTGGAACCGGGGAAGAAACCGTTCCACACGCTCATTCCGGGATTGCTGAAGCGCGGCGACGACGACTGGTCGGCCTTCGGCGTCATGGGCGGGTTCATGCAACCGCAGGGACACCTTCAGACGCTCGTTGGGATGCTCGATGACGGCAAGACGCTACAGGAGGCCCTCGATACCCCGCGGTGGCGCTACCGAGAGGACGGCCGCTTGGCCGTCGAGGCTCGGATGCCGAGCGAGGTCCAGAACGGCCTGCTCCGCCGGGGACACGACCTCGAAGTGCTCCCTCCAATCATGTTCGGCGGCGCACAAATCGTCCGCAACGAGGACGGAACGCTGTCCGCGGCGACCGAGCCGCGAAAGGACGGCACCGCAGCGGTTTGGTAGCCGCGAGGACGGCAACGCGTCGGTGTACTGACCGCCGACGCGCGGACTTTTAGCCCTCCGGGGCCAAAGTAGGCGTATGCAGTGGCAAACCGACTGGGGGCTCCGCGTTCGGATGGGGTTCACCATGTTCCTGCTGTTCGCCCTCTATCTCGTCTTCGTCGGCGTGTTGACGCTGTACTTCGATGGCCTGCTGATTCCGGCGATTCTGCTCGGAGCGTTCTCGCTGGCGCAGTACTTCTTCAGCGACAAACTCGCGCTCCGCTCGATGGGGGCCCGAACGGTCAGCGAAGAGGAGTACCCGCGACTCCACGCACAGGTCGGCCGCCTCTCTCAGCAAGCCGACCTCCCGAAACCCGACGTAGCGGTCGCCGACAGCGGAACGCCGAACGCCTTCGCGACCGGCCGGTCGCCCTCTCACGGCGTCGTCTGCGTGACAACCGGGTTACTGGAGGTCCTCGATGACGAGGAGCTGGAGGGGGTCATCGCTCACGAACTCGCCCACATCAAGAACCGCGACGTGGCGGTGATGACCATCGCGTCGTTCCTCTCGACTATCGCCTTCCTCATCGTCCGGTGGGGGTGGTTGTTCGGCGGGCGGAACCGCAACGGAGCGCCCGTCATCGTCGCCATCCTCGTCTCCCTGGTCGTGTGGGTGATTTCGTTCCTGCTCATCCGGGCGCTCAGTCGCTATCGTGAGTACTCCGCCGACCGCGGCGCGGTCGCCATTACGGGCAACCCGTCGGCACTGGCGTCGGCACTGATGACGATTTCCGGGCGGATGGACCGGGTCCCCGAGGAGGACCTCCGCGAACAGGCCGAGATGAACGCGTTCTTCATCATCCCCATCAGCAAGGGCTTCATCGGGAAAATCGCCCGAACGCACCCGCCAACCGAAAAACGCATCGAGGCGCTTCGCGAGATGGAACGGGAGATGGAGACCTAGTCGCCCTCCGTGGGTGCCCCGCCATCGCTCAGGAGGTCGACCATCTCGACGAGGACGGCGACGGCCAGCGGACCGGCGATGATGCCGATGACGCCGACGGTGAGGACGCCGCCGGTGAAGCCGACGAAGTAGAGGCTGGCGGGAAGGTGGGCCTGGCTCGAGGCCAACCGCGGGCGGACGAGCAGGTCCGGAACGAGGCCGATTAGCAAGGGACCGAGGATGATGATTCCGACGGCGCGGTCGGGCATTCCGATAACGAAGTCGTAGCCGGCGAGTCCGACAGCCAACATCCCGGGGCCGACGATGGGGATGAACTGGAGGATAGCGGAGATGACCGACAGCACGACGACGTCGCTGTAGCCGAGGATGTAGAAGACGACGAGGGCGATTGGGAACGTGATGACGGCGGTCGCCGCCTGAATGACGTACAGCGCGTACAGCGTCCCCGATATCCGGTCGTTGAGCGCCCGGAGCACGTCGTGGTACTGCGGTGGGGTAATCTCGAAGGCGGCGCGGCCGACGGCGTTCGGCCGCAACAGGAGGCCGTACAGCAGGATGGTGAACATGGCGAGTTCGAGCAGGAGGAAAATCGACGAGAAGGCCAGGGAACTGGCGATGTCGCGGACGATACTGGTCGCGGTGGTGACCAGTTCGGCGGTCTCCTGGGTCACCACGAAGCCGAAGGCCTCGACGGTAATCTCATTCGGGAGGTTCCGGAACAGGTCGAGTATCGCATCGCGCTGCCGAAACACCGTCCACACGATGGGCGAAAAGAGGACGACGACGGCGACGAACGCCAGCGTCGTCACGAGGGCGCTGGCGATTCGCCGCGAGATGCCCCGGTCGACGACCCGCTGTCGGAGGGGATAGAGGACGTAGGCGACGGTAATCGCGAAGAAGACGACTTCGACGACCTCCCAGAGAATCGCCGCTGTCAGGAGCGCGACGGCGACGAACAGCGCCGCGAGGACGTATCGGCGGCGACGGAGGCTTGACACGACACCCGATTGCACGGCGGATGAGAAAACCGTTTCCCGACCTCTCGTCGCCCGTCGAACACGTCGCTTAAGTACACGCAAGGGTACCACTCGGTAATGAGACGACGTACGTTCATCGCGGGTGCGGGAACCGCCGTCGCCGCGACGGCCGGCTGTGTCGGCTATACCGGCGGCAACGACGGCGACGGCGTCGTCACCGTCGCCACCTACGAGTCCTTCGTCGACAGCGAGGACTCCATCGGCCCGTGGCTCAAGGAGAACTTCGAGGCCGACCACGACGCCGAAATCGAGTTCACCGTCCCGAGTTCGGGTATCAACCAGTACATCCGTCGGAAACAGGAGGGTGCCGACATCGACGCCGACCTCTTCGTCGGCCTCAACGTCGACGAACTCATCCGCGTCGACGAGGAGCTCGACGAGCAACTGTTCGACTCCCTCGCTGGCGACCTCGAACGCTCCGACCGCGTCCTCGATGAACTCAGCTTCGACCCCGACGACCGTGCGATTCCCTACGACACGGGCTACATCAGCCTCGTCTACGACGAACGGGAGGTCGAACCGACGACGTTCGACGACCTCACCGACGAGGCCAACCGCGGGGAACTCATCACACAGAACGCCCAGGAGTCCGACCCCGGTCTCGCCTTCCTCCTGTGGACCATCCACGAGTTCGGCGCGGACGGCTATCTCGATTACTGGCAGCAACTGGAGGACAACGAGGTTCGGATTCTCGGGTCGTGGAGCGACGCCTACAACGCCTACACGAACGAGGCAGCCGACATGGTCGTCTCCTACTCGACCGACCAGGTGTACAACGGCGACACGTCGCGGCACCAGGTCGGTTTCCTCAACGACCAGGGGTACGCCCAACCCGAAGGGATGGCTCGGTTCGTCGACGCGCCGGACGCCGACGCCGCGACCGACTTCATGGAGTTCATGCTCCAACCGGAGGTACAGGGCGTCATCGCCGAGCGGAACGTCCAGTTCCCGGCCGTCGACGACGCCGAAGTCGACGAGGAGTTCTCCAGTCTCGCCCACGTCCCGCCGGAGCCGGTCACGTTCGGCTACGACGAACTCGCCGGCAACCTCGA
>JBMCDV010000189.1:0-3788 GCA_048618255.1 Natronomonas sp.
CGTCGCCCCGACGACGTTCATTCCCACCTCGGGTACCAGCGGACGGACGTTCTCTGCGACGAGCCACGAGACGGCATCGTAGACGGTTTCAGCGGTCGGCTCTCGGGTCGCCTCGTTTCGGATCGCGACCAGGTGATGGACCGCACCGGGACCTTCGCCCGCATCGTGATGATACCGGATTGCCCGCTGGAGGAACGCGACGCTCCGACCGACCGCGTCGACGAGGGGTTCGCCGTGGGCGAGTCGCGTGGCGATGGCCGACGAGAGCGTACAGCCGGAGCCGTGGGTCGCCTCGGTGTCGATTCGAAGGTGGCGGGCCGTCTCGATGTGCTCGGGGGTGACGAGTATATCGAGAACTTCCTCGCCGGGGATGTGTCCACCTTTCACGAGAGCGGCGTCGGCGCCCGTCGTCAGCAGGCGCTGACCCGCCAATCGAGCACCGGCCTCGTCTTCGGGGTGTACGTCGGTCAACACCGCCGCCTCGTCGGCATTCGGCGTCACGAGCGTCGCCTCGGCGATGAGGTCATCGTAGGCCGCTTCGGCCTCCTCGGCGAGCAGGCGGTCGCCGGAGGCCGCGACCATCACCGGGTCGACGACCAGCGGACAGTCGAACTCGACGGCGTAGTCGGCGACCGTTTCGACGAGTTCTGCGGTCGCCAACATCCCAGTCTTGACCGCACGCACGTCGAAGTCCGACAGCACCGCGTCGAGTTGTGCCGTCAGTTCCTCAGGCGGGAGGACGTGCGTGGACTCGACGCCGAGGGTGTTCTGAGCGGTGACGGCGGTAATCGCGGAGGCGCCGAACCCGCCCATCGCCTCGATAGTTTTCAGGTCGGCCTGTACGCCCGCCCCGCCGCCGGAGTCACTGCCCGCAATCGTGAGAACGACCGGCTTCTCGACGGGGGCTGGCCTGCGCATGTCGGTCATGAACGTGTGTTATCACACGGGAATATTAATCGGTGGTGGTCGGAAGTGGGCCGTTCAGACGTCGTCGGGCGTCTCGGCGTCGTCCTCGACGGCCCGCTTCATCGACTCGCGGCGAGACTTGGCGTCCCGACCCGTACACTCGAGGAGGAAGTCGTTTTTCGCGTTGTTGGCGTCGCCAGCAGCGTCGACATCCCCGGTTTCCATCAGGTCCTCGAGGTCGCGCTCGACGAAGTCGACGGCGAGTTTGTCCTTCTTGCCGGAGTACGAAACCGCGCCGGCGACGACGCGCTCGAAGACCGGGTTCTTCGGTTCCTCCACGACGAATAGGTCGCTTCCTTTGAACTCCTCGGTGCCCGAAATCGGGCCGAAGTACTCCTCGATGGTGCCTTCGAGGTCCGGGACGCGCTCTTCGAGATACTCCCCGCGACGCATCTTGTACTCTTCCATGGACCGAGTATTGACGCGCTGTGGTTTACCGTTTTCGAGGTTCTTCACTCGTCTTGGAGTTGCAGCCACGACCCACACTCCGGGCAGGGGTCGCCGTCGCGGTAGGCGGATTCGGCATCGACGTGGAATCCACACTCCTCACAGACGAGGACGCCCTCGGGGACCGTGATACCCGATAGCTCCTCCTCGGGTTCGGGTTCAGTGTCTTCCTCGTCGTCGGCATCGACCCCGTCGGCGTCGACGACCGAATCGCTCTCGGGGTCCCACGGCTCGTCGTCGGGGTCGTCGGGCCACTGGCCGGGCGCCCGCTCCGGTTGGCCGTCGTCGGTGAGTATCTCGGCGTCCTCCTCTTCGGGGTCACGAGCCTCGAAATCGCCCCCCTCCTCGGGCGCCTCCGCGGGCGTCTCGTCGGCCGAGGACCACCCATCCGACGCGCCGGGGTCGGACTCGGTGTCTTCGTCGTCGGCCGCACCGCTCCGTTCGACCACGCCGTCGAAGGCCCCCGCCTCCCCTTCCGCATCCGCCTCGGGAGCGTCCTCCGTCGGCGTCGGGTCGGCGGCGGAGGGCGTCGATTCCTCGTCGAGTCCCACGTCTTCGGGGTCGACGACGGCGGTCACCTCGGTGCTCTCGGAGACGACCCGTTCGGCCCCACAGCGCGTACACCGTTCGAGTTCACGCACGACGGTCACGACCTCGCTGCCCTGTTCTTCCCGCTCCCGCTCGACGTCGGCGGGCTCGAAGGCGTGACCGAGTAGCGAACACTTCAGTCCCATTGGGAAAGTGTGGCCGTGTAGAGGGTATAAAACTTGAGACACGGCCCCCGAGGTTCCGGAGCGCCACACCCGACGTGTACCGGCGAACGGTTAAGACCACCCCGGGCGAACGTTCGTGTATGCAGGCGAAGCGGGAGTATCGTGACCGCGACGATACCGAAGTCGCGGTCCTCGATGCGCTCGTCGACCGGACCGAGGAGGGAATGACGGTGTTCGAGTTGCGGTCGGGCGTCGGCACCGACATCGACGCAATCGAGGACGCCCTCGCCGAACTCAAAGAGGAGGGCCTCATCACCGTCGAGAACGACGACGAGCGGATGCGCATCTACCCCGACGAGCGTGTCGTTCCCGACCCGAACGGAACCGAGAGCGACAGCGCCCCCTCGCTGTTCCGTCGCATCCGCGAGAAACTCGGGTTGTGAGTCCTTCCGCCGCGATGCGTCGCTGTTTTACCGCCGCGTCGTCTTCGTTACCGCAATGACAGTCGTCGCTGACCTACACGAAGCCCACGGTGCGACGTTCACCGAACGCGGTGGCCGCCGGGTCGTCGACCACTACGGCCGCCCCGAGCGCGTCCACCGCGCGGTTCGGAACGTCGTCGGCGTCATCGAGATGGGGTACGGCGTCGTCGAGGTGACCGGCGACGACCGCATCGAGTTCGTCGACAACGCCGTCTCCAATCGCGTCCCGAGCGAGGATGGACAGGGCGTCTACGCCCTGTTGCTCGACGCACAGGGCGGTATCGAGACGGACCTCTACATCTTCAACGCCGGCCCCCGACTGCTGTGTTTCGTCCCGCCGCAGCGCGCCGAAACCCTCGCCGAGGAGTGGGCCGGGAGGACGTTCATCCAGGATGTCGACGTACGGGTCGCCACCGACGACTTCGGCGTCTTCGGCGTCCACGGCCCGAACGCGACCGAGAAAATCGCCTCAGTACTGACGGGGCCGGGGTCGCCGGACGAACCACTCTCCTTCGTCCGCGGGTCGGTCGGCGACTGGGGTGTCACCGTCGTCCGCACCGACGACCTCACCGGCGAGGAGGGCTACGAGGTCATCTGTGCGGCATCGGACGCCCACGACGTTTTCGATGCTCTGGTCAATCACGGTCTCAACGCCGCACCGTTCGGCTACCGGACGCTGGATTACCTCACGCTCGAGGCCGGAACGCCGACCTTCGAGGCCGAACTCGAAGGGACGGTCCCGAACGTTCTCGGCCTCCGGAACGCCATCGACTTCGAGAAGGGCTGTTACGTCGGCCAGGAAGTCGTCTCGAAGATAGCGAATCAGGGTCGCCCGTCGCGGCGACTCGTCGGGCTTGAACCCGAGGTGGTGCCGGCGGGCGGGTCGGCGGTCTTCGCCGGCGACAGCCACGTCGGGGAGGTCACCCGGGGCGACCACAGCCCCGCACTCGACGTGCCCATCGCGTTGGCTTTCGTCGACTTCGACCTCGACGCCGAAGACATCACCGTCCGCGTCGACGGCGAGGATGTCCCCGCCGACCGCGTCGAGTTGCCGTTCGTCGAGGGGTCGGCACGCTCACGGCGGATTCCCGAGTACGTCTAAAATCGAGGGGAGACGAACCGCCTACTCCTCGCTGTCGTCGGTCGGAGCGTAGTAGTACTCGCCGGCTTTCTTCTGTTC
>JBMCDV010000190.1:0-3780 GCA_048618255.1 Natronomonas sp.
AGCCCCGACTGGCGGCCCGACTACCTGAAAATCTACCCGACCCTCGTCGTCCGCGACACCGTCACCTACGACATGTGGCGCAACGAGGAGTACGACCCCCTCACCAACGAAGAAGCCGCCGAGTTGGTCGCCGAGATCAAGTCGATGATTCCGCGCTACACCCGCCTCCAGCGCGTCCAACGCGACATCCCCGCGGACTTCATCGACGCCGGTGTCTGGAAATCCAACCTCCGGCAGTTGGCCCGAAAACGGATGGAAGAACACGGCTGGGAGTGTGACTGCATCCGCTGTCGGGAGGTCGGCATGAACGACGCCGAGCCCAAAAACGTCGAGATGGACGTGTTGACCTACGAGGTCGCCGGCGGCACGGAGCACTACATCTCCTTCGAGGACTTCGAGAAGGACCTTCTCGTCGGGTTCTGTCGGCTCCGTTTCCCGAACGACCCGGTTCGGCGCGAACTCGACAACGCCGCGCTCGTCCGCGAGTTACACGTCTACGGTAACGAGGTCGGCGTCGGCCAGCAATCCGGCGAGGTCGGCGAGGCGCTACGCGCCTCGGATGCGAGCGGCGAAGCCGCGAGCGAGTACCAACACAAGGGCTACGGTCGCCGACTGCTGGAGAAAGCCGAACACATGGCCACAGATGCGGGCTACGACAAGCTCTCTGTCATCTCCGGAATCGGCGTCCGGGAGTACTACCGCGAGAAGTTGGAGTACTACCAGGACGGTCCGTACGTCTCGACGCGTCTCTGAGCCGATTTCGTCCTGTAATACCTGCTTATTGGATAATACGCTACGAATAGCTATATATTTGGACAGCGTATTCGATTCGACCGCAATGCGGTGTAATCATGTATTCAGAACGTCCGGAAGCACTGTCGTATCGTCGTCGGTTCACCATCAGTAGCGAGTCGTCGCGGCTCGCCACGGTAACGGGGGGTGAGGACCGATGATAGAGGACGCGTTCAATTATCCACGGGAGAGCGACGACGTCGTCAAGACGGTCGTCATCGGTGGGTTGTGTCTGCTGTTCGCGTGGCTCCTCGTGCCGGGGTTCCTCGCGCTGGGGTACATCCTCCGAGTCATCGACCGAACCGCAGAAGGTGACGACGAACCGCCGGTGTTCGACGACTACGAGGGGATGATAGTCGACGGCGCGAAGGCGTTCGTAATCCTCTTCGCGTACAGCCTGCTGCCGGCCATCGTGGCGTTTCTCGCCATCGGCATCGGCGTTCTCGGCATCGCGGGCGGGGAGAACAGTGCCGCACTCGGTGGGCTCGCACTCGCCGCTGGCCTCCTCGTGGCGTTCGCACTCAACCTCGTCGTCGCGTACGTGACGCCGGCGGCTCTGGCGAACTACACCGAAACGCGCCGCATCGGTTCGGGCTTCGAGTTCAGCACGCTTCGAGGGGTTCTCTTCGACCGACGGTACGCCGTCGGCTGGCTGACCGCCTTCGTGATGATTCTCATCGGCGGGGTCATCGCGGGCGTGTTGAACGTCGTTCCCGTACTGGGCTCCATCGTCGGTGTGTTCGTGTCGTTCTACTTCGTGGTCTCGGCGTACTACGTCATCGGCCACACCTGGGGCGACGTTCAGTCGAGTGACCCGCCGGAACCCGACGCCGTCGGTGGCGGCACCGAAGCCTGACTCTCCGACCCGCTGACGCCTTCCCGTCCCGTTTACGCCCGACGGCACGGGGTTGATACCGGCGGCGCTCCAACAACCGAATATGGCGCGACCCGTCGCCGACGGCGTGTACCTGCTCGGGGTGAGTTGGCCCGAGCCGGTCGGCTCGAACGCCTACCTCGTCGATGACGGCGACGTGACGCTCGTCGACGCCGGGTTGCCGATACCGCGTCGCTCGCTCGATGGCGAACTCCGCGACGCCGGCTACGAGGCCGCCGACATCGACCGTATCCTGCTGACCCACTACGACATCGACCACGTGGGAGGCCTGGCCCGACTCGACATCGACGCTCCAGTCTACATCGGAGCGGCCGACGCCGACCTCGTCCGCCGTCGGTGGTCGCCACCGTGGAATCACCACAAGGGAGCCTTCCACCGCCTCGTCAGGCGGCTGTACTCGCTGGGGAAACTCGACCTCCGGACCGTCGAGGACGGCGACCGAATCGGTGGGTTCCGGGCGGTTCACACGCCCGGTCACAACCCCGGACACACCGTGTACCTCAACGACGGCCTCGACGCCGGGTTGCTCGGCGACCTCGTCTGGGAATCCGACGGCCGGTTCGTCGCCCCGCCGTGGCTGGATTCCTACGACACCGACTGCATCGACGACAGCATCCGCCGGGTGGCGGGGGAGTCGTTCGAACACGCCTGCGTCGGTCACGGCCGACCGATTTCCCCCGGCGGGAGCGACCGGCTCCGGGAACTCGCGGCAGAGTTGTAGGGCGAACGCGCGCTTTTGAACGCGCCGGACCTACTCGCAGTATGGACCTCGCAATCGTCGGTGCCGGCGCATCCGGCGCTGCAGCCGCCTACCGCCTCCGGGAGACGGACTGCGATGTGACCGTTTTCGAGAAGTCCCGGGGCGTCTGTGGCCGTGCCGCGACTCGCCGGAAACACGACTGTACCTACGACCACGGCGCCAACTACGTCAAATCCGGCTCCGACCGCGTGGACCGACTGCTCACCGAGACGTTGCCGACCGAGGGATTGGTCGACATCGAAGCGCCGGTCTGGACGTTCGGCGCCGACGGCGAAATCGGCCCCGGGGAAGGCCGAGACGAACACAAGTGGACCTACGAGGCCGGAATCACGCAACTCGCAAAGCGGCTGTTCGCCGAGACGGACGCGGAGATACACTTCGAGACGCGGGTGGAGCGGCTCGACCGCGACGACACGCACTGGCGACTCCACGACACCGACGGCGAGGCACTCGGGACCTTCGATGCGGTACTTCTCACGCCGCCGGCGCCACAGACCGCCGACCTCCTCGCTGCGTCTTCGTGGGACGACGCCCGACTCGGTGAACTCCACGGCGCCGTCGACGCCGTTCCGTTTCGTACCATCTACACGGTCGTTTTGAACTACGATTTCGAACTCGAACACCCGTGGTACGCGCTGCTCGACACCGACCGGGAACACGAGGTCGGCTGGCTCGCACGCGAGGAACTAAAGCCCGGGCACGTCCCCGACGGCCAGACGCTTCTTGTCGCTCAGATGTCGCCGGCGTGGTCCGTCGAGCGCTACGAGGACCCGAGTGACGCGGTGAAGGCGGACGCGGCGCGATTGGTTGCGGACCTCCTCGGCGACGAACGACTGGCGGACCCCGAGTGGACGGACCGACAGGGGTGGCGCTACGCGCTTCCGGACGACGGCGGCGACGCCGAGGCGCTTCGAACTGCCGAGGACGCCGGACTATACGTCGCCGGCGACTGGACCGTCGGTGAGGGCCGCGTCCACCGGGCGGTCGAAACCGGCCTCGACACAGCAGAGCGTATCGCGGGTTTCGAGTGACGACGCTGGCGCCTACACCCGAGCGAGCACCCAGAACGTCGCGATGCCGCCGACGCCGACGACGAACCAGTAGCTCGTCAGCCGATAGACGGTCGTTACGGCCAGCGCTTGGTCGGCAGTGAACGCCAACAGCGCCGTCAGGAGCACGACGAGCGAGCCCTCGATGGCGGCCAACCCGCCCGGCAACGGCGTCGACCCCGCGATAACCGTCACGGGGACGAGAAACGCCACTAACAACAGCGATATCTCGAGTCCCAGCGCCAGCGCGGAGAAGTACAGCGGTAGCGCGAACAGCACCCAGC